>DUZK01000040.1 GCA_013349495.1 Deltaproteobacteria bacterium | reverse complement strand
GAGATTCAATCAGGTTTGTCGGCTTCGCAATCGCATCGGTCGGATGGGCGTTTCATGGCCGGTTCCAACATGCGAACAAAAAAGAGCGCAACCGATCCACAACCGAACAGAACCAGGATAAATATGCCTAACGCTTCGCCGATGAATTCTCGTTTGTAAATCATGTCTCGAATATCCTTCCTTATTGCCAACATGATTATTGCCTTATACTTTATCTTAACCGAAAAAACGAGCATTATCAAGTTGAGGTGCAGATCACAAAAGCTTCAGATTTTCCTCCTTAATTCCCTTTACCCGGTGTAGTTTCATCATCAACCGTCACTATCCGCCTCTTCAGCCTTTTTCTCATCTTCCCCGGAGAGTTGTGCCTCTTCTTTTTTCTTCTTTTTGGCGGCTGCATCCTCATCTGCTCTCTCAAAAACATCATATCCCAGGAGCGATTCTGCAATATAAGCAGACATGTCTTTCACCACGATGTCAGATCCCAATGAGGAGATGCCGACCTGCAACCCCTGATAGCAGAAAGGGCAGCATGAAACCAGCTCTTTAGCACCCGACTCTTCAGCTTCTTTTACCCGCCTCTGGGCCATCTTGTTCTGGATGTCCGGATACCCTGATTTTAATCCACCGCCTGCTCCACAGCAGCGTGAATATTTTTTATTTCTTGGCATTTCAATCAGTTTGAGCCCTGGAATGGAATTCATGATAAGTCGCGGCGCATCAAACCCACCGGTTGCCCTGCCCAGATGGCAGGGATCGTGATAGGTGCAGGTTCTGTTGACCGTATGGAGGAATTTTAGCTTGTCCTGCTTTAACAGCCGCGCCAAATATTCCACGGTATGCAGGACTTCAAAATTCAATTTTCCAACTTTCGGATAGTCCTGCATGATGGTTTTAAAACAGCCGGAACATGAACTGATCAGCGTTTCAATGCCCAGGCTGTTGAACTGATCGATGTTTTCCTGAAAAAGCCGTTTATGCTCCGGGTCTCCCATTCTGAGCAGCACGCTTCCGCAGCATTTTTCGTCTTTACCAAGAACTCCGTAATCGATATTCAGTGCTTCAAGAATATTTATGGTATTAATAGCAACCTGCTTGACATTGGCATCATAGGATGCCGTGCATCCGAAAAAAAGCAGCACCTTTCCCTTTGATTTGATAATTTCCCTGGGTTCCTCGGTGATTAGATTGTCTTTTTTAGCCCGCCGCGACCACTTGGTTCTGCCTGTACGGGGTTGCTGCCACGGGTTGTCATAGGTCATGATACTTTTTCGTAAGACCTTTTGGGGCTCCAAAGGACCGTATCCCGCGCTGACAATCAGTCTTCGCAAATCTTCCCAGAGACTCACCGTATCGATATGAGCCGGGCAGACCACTTCACACAGGCCACAGGTTGAGCACTCATACAAATTGGCAACAAACGATTTAATCTGTTCCTCTGTCACTTCCTGATAGCCGAACAGAGATCGGATCACTTTCTTAAACGATTCCCCGATCTTCTCACTTTTCATGATTTTTGCGAGAAATCCATTCTGAGATCTTGCAATTTTCAGAAAATCGATAATCTTGCGTCGTGGAACGATATCCTCTCTGGAGTCCTGATCATATACGGGACACCAGGAGAGACATTCACCGCATCGCGTGCAGGCGTCAAGCTCAATCAACCGTTTTATATTAAGAGTATGGATGGGTATCTGTATGATCTCTTCCTTGCTGTCTGTTTTTTCCGGTGAGACGTCAGATATTTTTTCTTCTACTGTGGTCATTTTCAATACCTTTTTAAAAATAAACCCTGATTTTATATTCGTTTCTCATTCCTGACGCCGGACACCTCTTCCAGAACATAAGTAAGGGGTGTATTGAAGATGTGCCGCATTTTACCGAATGGCAGATAGGCCACGAACAGCGCTCCGACGATTCCATGTGCATACCACAAGTATGGATAGATGGATTTCCAGCTCAATCCGAAGACGGATAATATCTTTGACAGGGAATATCCGATAAAGGAGTAACCCGCTATTTCAGCAGGGATTCCGGTAACCAGTATTCGTACGCCTTCAAGAATAAAGCCGAGAAAAATCAGGGTCCCGATAATCAAAAGAGCTATATTATCCTGATTTTCCGTGGCGACATGAACAGGCTTAATGATGAACCTTTGAACCACGGCCCACAGGATGCCCAGAAGAATGAATAGCCCCAGAAGATCATTCGCAAAAGCGGTGAATGGGTTGTTCTTGTCTATTAATGCCAGCGCCCAATCCCCATCGGGATGAAAATAAAAGATGATGGCTGTGAAAAGGCTTAATAGAAAGCGAATTAAAATGGCGGAAAAAATCAATGAGTGCATGGACCATCGTCCGACACTCTCTTTAAGAATTCTTCTCTGGAGAATAATATCCAGAACAACCATCTTCAATAAGGAGAATATCTGTCTTGAAAAAATAATGTTCCAAATGGTTTCGGAACTTAAACTGATCTTACGGTGGAGAGAGTTTTCCTCGCCCTGGACACTGCCAAGATACCAGAATCGCAGGGTGGCAAGAACGCCCACAAGGAAAATAAGCAATGCTACGCCGAAGATGGGGTGTCCCATGGATAGGGGTGAATTATGGCAGAGAATACAAAGGGCGCTTTTTGAAGGGAGAACCGCAGCAGGGGCTCCAATACGATTGTCGCTGAAATGACATTTTTCGCATGATTTCAAATCCTTCACATCGGTAAGAGTGTGATCCGCAAGACTTATCGGCATGGATTCGAGATCGCTATGGGCCAGCTTGACATGATTATCTTTAGGATCAAGCTCAACGAATTTGGATTTGAAATGACAGGCCTGACAATCGACCCGCAGATGCGGCGCATGGGCCGTGCTCTCGCCATGCACCGAATGGCAGGCCCGGCACTCGGCCCCGGTTTGGCTTTTGTGGGGAGAGCGGGCCACATCCGTGTGGCAGTGAATACAAGCCGAATAGTGATGCGGGTTCTCCTTTGCGGCGCTCACTGGTACCTGAAGCGAGACCGCCTTTCCGTCCACCGTGCGGCGGCATTCGGCCTTTGCGTGGCATCCGTTGCAAAAGGCATTGGCCGTCAACACGCCTTCGTTGGTATGGATATTGGGCTGTCTGTGGCAATCCAGGCAGACCGGTTTGCCGGTTTCAAGGGTGTCCATTTCAGCGCTCGCCTGCGGTAATCCGGCAAGCCCCATGATTATAATCACGGCGCCGGCGATTGCCGTGCCCATCCAACCTTTTGCGCTCATCGAATCAATGATTCCTCTCTTGCCGTTAAATCGTTCGTATATTGGCCGGTTGCAACCGCACCTGCCTATTTCTTGTGGCTCCTGCCTGTAAAAATACTCGTATCGGCCGGATAGGTTTCCGGACGAAAATGGGCCATGCCTATATGAATAAAAAACTTCACCACAACCGCCAATACGGCCTCGTAGAAGTGAAGCGTTTGGGCGAGGTTTACAAAAAATCCGGGAATATACCGGGTAAAGCACTCGGGATACCACAGCACGAGGCCCGTAATGCCCATGGTGTTCATACCGATAAAAAGCGCCCAGTATTCAATTTTTTCCATGTAGGAGAATTTATCAAAGCGAGGCGGTGTTTTTTCCAGGCCGAAAAAATAAGCCAGGTGGTGTTTGAAATCTTTCAGATCTTTCAGTGACGGGACAATCGAATCCGGGCCCGTCCAGGCGCCCGCCAGGCCGAACTTGTAATACAGGAACCAGAGCGCGTGAATCACAACGCATCCATAGGTGACGACGGCGCAATAGCGGTGGAGCATGGCGGCATGGGAGGCGCCGCCGATAAGCCACATGAATCCGCGTGCCGGGGTGGTTGAACTTAAGCCCAGAGAGAGCCCGGTGACGGCCAATCCGGTGAATCCGAACATCACCACGAGGTGCAAAAGCCGGTGAATAACGGAAAAACGAATCGGTGTGTCCGGGGTGAAGGATGTCGCCTGCATATCAGTGTTTCCTCAATTTTTCGTGAATTTCGCGCAGGAGCCACAGAAAGCTGTGCGCAACAAAGAAGGCCAGAGAAAGCGCTAACACCGCCAGGGCAAACCATCGTATGCGATGAATCCACAGGACTTCTGCCCTTTTCGGGGCATCGGCTGCAGACACGCTCTCCAGGGAGGCATGGATGACAATGCCGGTGAACTCAGTTTCAGCCTTGGGATGGCACCGCTTACAGGCCAATAGCGCTGTTTGCGGCTTTTTCAGGGAATCCACGGTATGTGCGCCATGGCAGTCGGTGCAGAAGGCCGCTTTTGGATTGCCCAGATCGATCCCCACCCGCCCATGAATATTATTACGGTAGCTGGCGGCGTTGGCCGGGTGGCAGCTTGCGCAAGCCCCGAGCATCCGTTGACCCACCGCCACCCGGGAAAGGCCGGAGCGCTCGTAGTGGGACGCGTGGCACTCCCCGCAGGTCGGGGCCATGATTTTTCCCCCGGTGACCTGCTTCTTCTCTTTGGAAGGGTCTTTTTCTTCACGAAGCGCCTTGGCATGGCCGCCTTCGAGATAGCGTTTAAAGGAGAGTTCATGGCATCTTCTGCATCGCGCGTAATCATAGGTGCGGGTGGCGGATTGCCTTAAAAAATCCGGTCGTTTCTCATCCGAATGTTGCAGGCCGTTCACGATCATCGAACCATGGCAATCGTCGCATTTGAGTGCGGCATGGGCCGAAAGGGCAAAACGGTTCATGTCGATAAACCAGTCAGACCCTGCGCCTGAAGGCGGTAACATCGCGGCACCCGCTTTTCCGCAAATTCCGATCAGGATCAGGGCTATGGTCGCAAGCACAATTCCAAAGTACAGGGGATAAATCTTACGAAAACCGCTTTGGAGTATATGACGATTCAATCTTTGCTCCTATGGGGTTAAGTTGTTTGATATGGTTTGAAAATAAAGTTCGAAAAACCGCATGGTGTTTCGGTGCAGCAGATGGAAAAGCGTTCGGGCGGTCGGGTCCGTGACGCTTCCCTGATCAAGCTCGTTTTTAAGTTGCCTAAGCAATGAGGTGGTCTCGCAGGCATCGGCCATAAGTAGATCCGGCACGCCCGCTCGCGCCCAAATCCGACCTCTTTTTTCAAGGGGCTTTAGACGGCGCCACATGGCATCAAGAAATACTCTTATCTTTTCCGGCTCGTACGCCTTGGCGCCAATCAGCCACCACACCGGAAACATTTCAAGGCCGGCGGCGACAATTCTGGAATTACTCAATTCCCGCCGAAGCGAGTGAATAAGGTTTGCGCTTTCGGATGTCGGCAGCTGTAATGCATCCCTTGCAACCGGTGAGCACTCATCGGGATTTCGTCTACTATCCCAGTAAACGGCGTCCGCCACAAGGCGGTTGGCCCGGTGGTAATGCGGATGCTCGAAATGCGGACCGAAAAGATACATCTGTCCGTTCCCCATGGGGACTCTTAGCGCCGCAGCAGTAGAAATCAAGGTCTCCTCAGCCAGGTCTTTATCCACCAGAAATACGGTTTTATCCGTAAAATGATCGTAGCGAGCTAAAACTTGAGCCTCCGGCGGCGCGAGCATTCCCGGGCCGCCGTATAATGGAACGAGAAGTGCCGGTTCGCCTGAAAACGGCGGCACGCCGGTCAATCGCAAGCCGACGGCCTCCCTTACCGGATGAAAGATGTGCTCGCATCCGTAAGCAATTGAGAACTTATGCGGCATGCTTTGACACGTCGGCAGCCGTTTGCTGAGATTCGTGATCTTCACGGCGGCAAAGTTAAAGTGGCATAAATGTGGCTTGGAAGAATTCATCACCAAATAAGCTCCGGCGCAAGCGCCCAGATAAACGCCCCCGCCCGTGATAAACGCCGCCAGTTGTCGCGCGCCGTCTTCTCCGAGAGCTTCGGCGATGGCCACTGTATCTCCTCCCGAGACCGCCAAAACGTCCATCTGTTGAAGCCGCCCGGAGCGCACTGCAGGCGCATCCAGGACCGAGACGGCATGAAAGCCCATTCGCTCGAACATGTCGACAAACCACAACCAGGAGTGGGAAGTGCCGCTACCGGCATATATGCCGATTCTGGGATAGCGCATCCGTCTGCATTCAGGATCAGGGACTCCGGAAATCCTTATATCGGTATTTCCCTTGCTGATATATCCGGCCTTTCCCTGCGGCAGTTTTATATTTATGTCTGCATTTGACTGATACAGATTCATTAAAACAACTCAGTTATTTCAAAAGATCGGCTACAACCCTGTCCAGAATCTCCTGAGTAAGATCGAGTTCTGTTCCAATGGCGGCAAGTTCCAACATGTTCTCTTCCGACAGTTCAGGGCACATGACAGAAAAAATCGGCTGGATTCCAAATATCATGGCAACGGCCTGCCTTCTTTCCCACCAGGCTTCGGCCTCGGCAGCATCTCCGGAAAGCCCAAAATCATTAAAAATGGGTTTTAATGGGCACCATGGACTGAAGCTGCCCTTGCCCTTCAAGGTGACGGTTCCGCTTAACCCATCAAACGAATCGACAATCTCTTTCAGGCTTGATTTTCCGGAAAGCTCTGCAACAGCCGCAGGGTCAATGCCGTATTTTGCGCATGCTTTTAATGCACGGCCGGCATCTTCAGCCGAAAGCCCCAGCTTTTTAAATGCAAGCAGGGCAAGTACATCCGAAATCAGCACTCCCGGTTCGGCAACCTTGCTCTCCTCAACACGTTTTGGGTCTTCATCAAGAAAAACCGCGGTATTGGTTGCATAGGGCGTGAAATAGTCGGCGCTGTGTCTGTGCACAATGGGTTCCAGCCACTCTTCTACACCCGCTTCGCCCATGGCTGAGGCGATCTCTGCGATGCCTTTTTTCGTCATGAAATCATTCGTTTTAATCTCCTTCAGGATTTCAAGCGAACGCCTGACAAAATTTTCATGATCGGCGACCTCTATGAGTCCCATGCCTCTGAAAGCCAGAGCTTTGAGTTTTTTACTGCCAAAAAGTTTGCCCAATCCAAAACGATCAGGGCTGCTCCAGTAGTTATAGCAAATTTGGGCATAATCAGATCTGTTTTCTCCTGCCTTACCGATCATCATGGTCTGGAGAAGGTCATCGCCCATAAACTTACGGAGTGAATCCGTTGACTCCCAGACATCCTTGCCCCAGATTCCTGAAGCATCGGAGATATCAGCAACACCGTCGTGGATCCACAGGTACACAGGTTTATCAGATACTCCTTTAACAACAATATAATCGTAGCCCGAAAATTTTATCTCTATGCCAACCTTATATATTACGGGGCAGTGGCACATTTTTCCGGTAACAGGGCTTTTAGCTGTGATCAAACCACTGGCGGATGCCGGGCAGGTTGTGCCTGTGAGTAAACCGGTTCCTATAACAATGGGATCATCATTTAGATGTTTTTCGTAGAGGTGTTTAGTTATTCCGGCTCCACCTATTTTTTCACTGACGAGAGATTCATCCAGTGCTGTCTCTTCAATTTTAGATGTTGCTAAGTCAATGACAAGAATCTTGTCGGTTGATAAATATTCCATATTAGTTTTCCTTATTTATTCCAGTGTAATCGCATCTACAGGACAAATCGCTATGCACATCGGCCCGTAATCATCCATATCTTCACAAAGGTCACATCCTTCCCTCAGGAGCATGGGCTTGACTGAAGCATCCGCTTTCTTGTTCGGGTCTGCCGCTTCCCCAATTCTATTAACCTCAAGTCCTTCCGGGCGGGCAACCTTTAGAAATTCCTCTTCTTTAATAAGAACACCAAAGTAATCCTGCTTTTCCCTGGCTCGATACACAACAATACAGGCGGAGAGAAAGGCAAAGCCATCGTCTCTGTGGTAACTGCAAGCCATTTCACAGGCCATGCAATTTATACATTTTAGTGCATCAATTTTAATTCCCATTTGGCTACCTCACTTAAACGTTTCGTTTGATTCGGATTACGAGCTTTTCATAAACAAAAAACTCCCATTAAGAATGATGGCTCGATTTCTCATTATCCAAGGCAAAAGCAAAAGTCAATAATATATTTTAAAACATCTGATATTTAAAATATTAAAATATTTATTGACTCGGGTAAAAATATATGAAATTTATTGAACCCAATTCATGGAAATCGGAGCGAGAATTTAGAGTTTGGGGGGAAGATGCACGATATGAAAGATATTTTTGATACTGTAAAATCTAACAGGATATCGGAAAATATTGTTCATCAGATACGCGGCGCCATTTTGAGGGGAGAATTAAAAATTGGAGACCGACTCCCATCTGAAAAGGACCTTGCTATGAAATTTGGTGTCAGCAAGTCGTCTCTAAGGGAAGCATACCGTGTACTGGAAGCCTACGGGCTGCTGGAAATAAAGCAGGGTATGTCCGGTGGCGCATTTGTCAAGGAAGTCGATCTGAAAACGATAAAAGACGGACTTGTAAATTATTTTTTCTTTCAAAATCCCAGTATCCGCGAATATACCCAGATTCGAACCTTTATTGAACCGGAAGTTGTTAAAATCTGCGCTTTAAAAATCACGGACAATGATATCGATTATCTGAAAAACAATATTTCAGAGATGGAAAAAGAGGTGGATGGTGAAAATTTTATGAGTGATCTTGACTGCGCTTTTCATAAAAAGCTTGCTGATATCACTGAGAACACTATGATTAGTCTCATTGTTGAAAGCGTCCAGACTGCCTTGATAAATGTTAAACGCATGTTGCAAATGAACCACGACTTTTTAACGATGGTCTGTGACGGCCATAAGAAAATAGTTGGAGCCTTGTGTGAACGTGATCCCGATAAAGCCGGCAAAGAGATGCTTCAGCATATCATCGAGGTGGAAACGGGAATGCTGGCCTGTAAAAACGGAGATATGGTTTTAACGGAAACAGGCATTTTAAAATCAGATACGGGTAGATGATTATTATTTATTGCCCATCCGGAAACCAAATTCGTACACATGTTAGTTTCCAATTCGGAAATAGGCAATTTTGGGCAAGCTCAAGGAAATCAAGGGATTGCGCGGAGACATACGCTTTGTATGTCGCACAAGAAATCCCGCAGATTGACACAGAGATCGCACAAAAGGGCCATTTCCGGATGGGAACTATTTAACTTTTAGAATAGTAAGACACAGATAGTATCTCGGGTTGTTCTTTCAAAAATATCTGAATGTGCTTATCAGGTTGTGGCTTGGAAATCAGGATATTTTTGATTGCCTAAATAACTATCAGGAGGAATTAAATGACCGAAATACCAAAAGAGTCAAAAGTTGATCCACGAATCACAAAAAAACTGCGTGAAATCATGGGTGAAAAAAACGCCACTGCGGCCAAACACATCCGCTACGCCTATTCCTATGACATGTCGTTTGTAAAGCCCAAATTGCCGGACTATGTGGTCATGGCAGAGACCGTTGAGCAAATTCAGGAGCTCATGCGCTTTGCCAACCTGGAAAAAATACCGGTGATTCCCTATACCGCCGGCACCAACATCGGCGGGCTCTGCATTCCCGAGAGGGGGGGGATTCTTCTCGATTTAAAGAAGATGAACAAAATCATCAAGATCGACCCCGAATCCCATTATGCGGTCATCGAGCCGGGCGTCTCTCACGGCCAGCTCGCCGAAGCCCTTTACGCTCACAAGCTGCGCTTCGGCTGGCCCGTGGGACCACCATCCGCATCGGTTTCCTCGTGCGCCATCAACCACGGCATCGGGGGGCTGAATGCCCGTTACGGGCTCAACAGCCAGGAAATTACGAGCATGGAAGTCGTGCTTCCCACGGGCGAACTGGTGCGCGTCGGATCGTGCGCCATCGTGGAAGATGCCTGGCACAGCACGCTCCCGTTGCCCAAGCTGGACGGGTTGTTCAAGGGCTGGCTGGGGGGAACGGGAATCGTGACGAAACTCGGCATCGGCGTCCATCCCATTCCGCCGTTCCTGAAGGTGTTTACGGTCTCCTGCGATAATGTCGAGGATATGTACTCTTATATGCTCAACTTAAGCAATTACGAGATCTGCGATGATTTGACGGCCGTTTCCTGGTGGCTGGCCCAGGTGCCGATTCCCTACCCGTATCGCGAAAAACCGGACGAGGCGCCCGAATGGTTCAGTTTTGCCAATACCAACTCCTTTACGCAAAAGGAGAAGGAAGCGCGTGAAGAAATCTGGGAGATGGTGGTGGATGAGGAGAAGAAAAAAGGCACCTCGCTGAAAGTCACCCAATATCCGGAAGAAGCCCTTCGGGCCAGAACGCAGCTTCCCAGCCAGATCGTCGGCTCCACAAAAAATTATTGTAAGATGGCCGGCGCCGGTATTTCCTGGCCGGGCACCTTCACACCCGCCAACAAATGGGCGCCCGTTTACACTGAATGGAAAAAATTACTGATCGGCCACAACCTGTCACCCTCGGTTCGTATGAGCATGTACCGTGGGGTTCATTACGGCATGCTGCGGGCGATGATTCCCTTTAACAAGCAGAGTGCGGACGAAACGGAAAATGCGCGGCGCGCGATTGTGGAGTGCTTGAAGATCGATCTGGATCATGGCGGCATTCCTTACAAACCGCCGGTGGATTTCGGCCAGGAAATCAACAAACGCGCCCACCCGGGCTATTTGATGTTATTAAGGCGGGTCAAACAGATGCTGGATCCCAATGATATTATGAACCCCGGCAAACTGGCTCTCTAACGCACTGCGGTAATGCGCGCTTGTATAGGTTTGCAGAAACTATTTGCAAATCGAAAGACAGGAATTGGAGGAATGATACATGGAATGGAACATCTCTTCGCTGAAAGATCTTGAGCATTATTTCTGGCGCTGTACGGCCTGCGGCACCTGCCGCTCTGCCTATGATTTCGGCCCGCCACCCTTTACCCGGCCCATCTGCCCCGCGGGAACGGAATTCGGATTTGAGGGATATTACTCGTCCAAAGGGAAAGCCGCCTTTGCCCGCGGTATTTCAGACGGCTCACTCACCTTTGATGATCCCGAATTTCTGGAGGCAGTGTATAAGTGTACGGTCTGCGGCGGCTGCCAGAACCAGTGCCAGGTGGACTACAAACCGCATATCCCCGAGGTTATTGAGGCCATGCGGCGTGAAGCAGTCAAAAGTGGCGCAGGCCCGATGCCTGCGCAAAAAAATCTGGTTCAGTCCATGAAAAACTATAACAACCCCTACCAGGGACCCCGTCGCGTGCGCATGGACTGGACGCGTCCCTTCAAGAAAGCCAAAACACCCATCAAGGATATCAACACCGAGCCGGCTGAAGTACTTTTTTATGTCGGTTGCACCGGCGCTTTCAACAAAATCGCCCAGGCGGTTCCCCAGGCTACGGCACGCATTTTTCAAAAACTGGGCGTTGCTTTCGGTATTCTCGGAGAAAGTGAGGTTTGCTGCGGCTCCACGGCCATGCGGGTGGGAGATGCCGAAGAATTTAAGCGGGTGGCAACAAACAACCTGGAGACTTTTAAGACCCTGCATGCCGAAAAAGGAGTCAAAACGATTGTGACCTCCTGCGCCGGCTGCTTTCGGGCCATCAAGAAGGATTACATTCTCTCCTCGGAATACAATCAGATGATGGATGGCATCGAAGTTCTTCACACAGTTCAGTACCTGCACCGGTTGCTGAAAGAGGGCAAGCTCAAATTTGAAAAAGAGCTGCCGTGGAAAGTCACCTATCATGATCCCTGTCATACGGGCCGGCATCTCAACAAGTTCCGCGTGGACAACGACGGCAGCGAGCTATGGGAAGGCGCCTATGTTAGCGTTGACGAAAGCGAATGCCTGTATGACTTGCCCCGTGAAATTATCAAAGCGATTCCGGGAGTTAGTTTTGTGGAGATGGATCGAATACGCGGCAACTCGTATTGTTGCGGCGGCGGCGGGGGCGTCATGACCGGCTTTACGGACTGGGCCGGAAAAAATGCGGGCTTGCGCATTCAGGAAGGCATGGAAACCGGAGCCGAGAAAATGGTTTCGATTTGCCCCTTTTGCTATTTCAACCTCACCGAGGGCGCCAAACGGATCAGCAGCAATATAACCCTGCATGATCTGACCGAACTGATCGATCTGGCTTTGCCGGACTAGACGGCAGATAAAGAAGATATTTTAAAGCGGCATTTAATACCAATGAAACACTTTAAGTCGATTACTATCCTGGCGTGCCCGTATTGCGTAGTGTGCGCCAATAACAGTCACACAGCCAAACATCTTTTGACAGAGAAAAGGAGGCGTAGATGAAAAAGCTATTGGTGGTAACGATCAGTATGTTTAGTATGTTTTTTGCGGTTTTGATGGTCGTAGCGCAACCTGCTGCAGCGGTCGAGCCGGTAAAAATCGGCGTGCTGGTTCCGCTGACCGGCATTGTTGCGCAGGGAGGTCTGGAAATGAAGTATGGCATCGAAATGGCGGCCGAGGAAAAAGGCAAGGTATTGGGCCGACCGATCGAACTGCTGGTGGAGGATACCCAGATAAAGCCGCCCATAGCGGTGACAAAGGCTGAAAAACTGGTTTACAAAGACGGCTGCATAGCGTTGATCGGTGTTTTTTCAAGTGGTGTGGGACTTGCCATTGCGGCGAATATTGACAAACTCAATGTTCCCTTTCTTACCACCCATGTCATGACGACCGAGTTCTACAACCTCCACCCGCTGGTCTTCAGAAGCGGCCAGCTGGCAAATGATCAAACCGCTGTCGGCAACGTGAAGGGTATTCTGTCTCAGCCGGAGCTGAAAAATCGTACCTATTATGTCATTGTTCACGATTATGCCTGGGGCCATGACGGAGGGGAGCGTTTTATCGCCCTTGCCAAGCAAAACGGTATCAAGATCTACAACGAGTCTTATGACAAGGCGCCTACTTCAACAAAAGACTGGTCCTCTTACATCAGCAAAATCAAGGCGTCAGGCGCCGACGGCGTTTACATGGTACTCATCACCAACGTCATTCCCGTCTTTGCAAAACAGGCGGCTGATTTCGGACTTCAGGCCAAAGGTGTAAAATTTGTTTCAGGGGCGGCGCCTGGACCCGTGGAACTGGAAGCCGGAGGAGAAGCCTGCTACGGCATTTTCAGTGCATCCGACTGGTCCTGGGATGTCAACAATCCCATCTCGGACAAATGGGAAAAAGCTTTCTTCGCCAAATATAAGACGATTCCATCTGATGCGGCGGTTCACAGTTATGTGGGCGCCATGAACCTGTTTAACGCGATCGATAAGGCCGGAAGCACGGATCCCAAGGCGATCGCTGCGGCACTCAAAGGCATCAGCTTTGAAGGTCCTTACGGAACGGTGCGTATCTCGGCCAAAGACAACTGTATGCGCAATGACGCCGTCTGGACGGAAACTGTGGCCGCTCCGGAGAATCCCTTTGGCGCCAAGGTTTCCATGAAAGTTCTGAAAACATTTAAAGCGGCGGAGCTGGGACCGCCTGAGTGATTAGACAAATCGAGTAGGAGCATAGAAAGAAGACTGAAGGAAGAAGGTAAATATCAACTCTTTCTCCTTCAGTCTTCAGCCTGAACACCTTAGCAACGAATTCCCCGCACAGCGGGGCGAAACTTAACATAGAAGACATTCAAATGAGTGGAATTGCTACCGCTGTCGACATTACGCTCAACAGTCTCGTTCTGGGCGGCGTCTTTTTAATTGTTGCCGTCGGCCTGAATATCATCTACGGGCTCAGCCGGGTGATGAATCTGGCACACGGTTCGCTATATGCCATCGGCGCATATACCGGTTATACGATCGTTTCTCTTGGCGTCAACTTTTTTGTTGCCCTGCTGCTCGCGCCGATCATCGTGGGCATCATAGGGCTTATTATTGAGCGCATCGTGATCGCGCCCATGCGAAAGCGCTCAATGATCTATACCCTCATTCTGACCTATGGCCTGATGTTTTTTTTGGACGGCCTGATCAAGTACGTCTGGGGCAATGAACCCAGGTTTGTCGCGATTCCTGCCTTTATGCGTGAGACTATTTCGATTTTCGGCACCCATTACCCGGTCTTCCGCCTGACCACACTGGTAACCACTGCCGCAGTAATGATCGGCCTGATGCTTTTTTTGAATAAAACACGCATCGGCATGATTCTCAAGGCCGCCAGCACGATTCCGGAAATGGTCTCCTGCCTGGGGTTCAATATGAATTATATTCACATCGGCGCGTTCATTTTAGGCTGTGCCCTTGCAGGTGTTGCCGGTATTGTCGCAGGCCCCTTAACGACGATTGACCCGCTCATGGGCCATGAAATGCTGATCAGCTCCTTTGTGGTGATTGTCATCGGCGGTCTGGGCAGCCTGCGCGGCGCCGTGTTTGCAGCACTGTTGATCGGCCTTGTGCAGACTCTGGCGGAATTTTTCATAACGGATCTGGCTATGGTGATCGTGTACATGATGATGGCGGTGATTCTGGCGTTTATGCCCCGCGGACTTTTCGGAGAAGGAAAATTTGAATAATGAGTGGCTCACCCTCAATGCCCGACTCGCACACCTCGCTATCGCCCCTTAAACTCATCGGCCTTGTAGTGCTTTTCATCGCACTGGCATTGCTGCCTTTTGTGTGGGGCAATCGGTTTTATATCAGCTTGATCACAGAAATCATGATTTACGGGCTGCTGGCCATGAGCCTGGATGTGCTGCTGGGGTACACCGGACTGCTCTCCTTCATGCACAATGCCTATCTGGGCATCGGCGCTTATGTGGTGGGACTGTTTCTTATTCACGTATCACCCACATCGCTCTGGCTGGCGTGCCTGGTTGGCGTCGTTTTCACAGGGTTAGTGGCCCTGCCGGTCGGCTGGATTCAGGTGCGAACCGGCGGGCTTGCCTTTGCCCTGCTGACACTGGCCTTCGGGATGATGTTTTATACCATCGTTTGGAAGTGGTATGGCCTAACCGGTGGAGATGACGGACTGATGGGCGTGCCTAGTCCCGATATTCAGCTTTTCGGATGGTCCGTCGGGAACACCGGCAACCCGGCGCACATGTATCTGTTGACCCTGTTTGTGGTCGCCATCGCACTTATCCTGACCCGCCGAATTATAAGCTCCCCCTTTGGCGCCGTGCTGGAAGCTATTCGTGAAAATGAGGAACGCGCGGCGTTTGTCGGCATCAACGTCAGGCGTTACAAACTCTTCGGATGGATGCTGGCCTGCGTTCTGGCCGGAACAGCCGGCGCACTTTATATTCTATGTAAAGGCTATATCGGTCCCGTCACGATGAGCGCGTTTGCCGGCGCTGGAGTGTTGATGATGGTCCTTTTAGGCGGCCTTGGAACACTCTGGGGGCCCATCGTCGGAGCGGGTATTTTCATCTATATTCAGGATTATATCAGCACAATGACCGAACATTGGGAAATCTTCCTCGGTATAGTGGTGATTTTTCTAGTCCTGTTTATGCCGACGGGATTTGTCGGCCTCGGCAACTTTTTTAAACGGCTGCGAAAGGATTAATTAAGTATCATGAATGCGTTTTTATGCACCGATAATCTGTGTCGACATTTCGGCGGAGTCATGGCAACGAATCGGTTGTGCATCGAATTTGAAAAAACCGGGTTGCGATCTATTATCGGACCAAATGGCGCCGGTAAAACCACATTTATCAACATCATTACCGGCCGAATACCGGCCAGCTCCGGGAAAGTGCATTTTCAAGGCGCCGAAATCACCAACAAGCCGACCCATGAACTGGTTAAATTGGGAATCTGTAGAACCTTTCAAATTACAAGCATCTTTAACAATCTGACCGTGTTTGAAAATGTGAGGATCGCCAAACAGGCCAACTCCGGCGGCTCTTTGAGAATTTTTTCCACAAAAAAGAGCCTGAAAAAAGTGGCGTGCGATACATGGGTGATTCTGGAACGGCTCGGCCTTAAGGATCTGGCCGGTCTGCCGGCCAAGAATATGTCTTACGGCGACCAGCGGATCCTGGAAGTGGCCATCGCCCTGGCCGGAGATCCGGAGATTCTCTTTCTGGACGAACCCACGGCCGGTATGTCACCCGCGGAAACCAAACATATCTCCGATTTGATCAAGGGTCTTTCCAAGGAAATATCGATCGTGCTGGTCGAGCACGACATGGATATGGTCATGAGAATATCGGATAAAATCACAGTGCTGCATTACGGCAGCATCATCGCAGAGGGCGCGCCCGAAGAGATCAGGACGAACCAGTTAGTCAGGGAGGCCTATCTTGGAAAAGACACATAGAATTCTGGAGATAGAAGATATTCACACCTATTACGGTGAAAGCCACGTTATTCAGGGATTGTCTTTATTCGTCAATGCGCATGAGGCCGTCTCCATTCTGGGACGAAACGGTGTCGGCAAGACCACGACACTTCGATCCATCATGGGACTGACTCCGCCACGCTCCGGCTCGATCACCATTGACGGCCAAAAAACCATCCGCTGGCCCGCGCATCGGGTTTCCCGGCTGGGAGTGGCCTATGTACCGGCGGAACGGCATATTTTCCCGGGTTTGACCGTGAAAGAAAATCTGAAGATTGCCGCGCGTTCCGGTAACGGGGGAGAGCCATGTACGCTGGAGCGGGTGTACGACTATTTTCCGGTTCTGGCAGATCGCACCAACCAGGATGGATCTACGCTCAGCGGCGGCGAACAGCAAATGCTTGCAATCGGTCGGGCACTAATCAGTAATCCCAAGATTATCATTATGGATGAACCCTCCCAGGGGCTATCCCCATTGCTGGTGGTTGCGATCACCCAAATTGTGAAAGATTTTTGTGTTGATTCGGGAATGACGCTTCTGGTTGTAGAGCAAAATTACCGAATGGCCCTGAAAGTCGCCAATCGACATTATTTAATGAGCACCAAGGGGAAAATTACCGGTATCGCAACGACTCAGGAACTGATCGATAATCAGCAGATCATTCTTGATCATCTGGCGGTATAATTCAGCCGTCTCCGAAAGCAGGCGGCTTGGGCGAAAAGGAGAGCGATGAAATGAAACTGAAAGAAAAATTCATGCGGCGCTTGGAAGGAAAGGATGTTGGCGGTCCTGCAATGGTAGGATGTACGACGACATACGGTGTGGTTGAAATCATGAAGCAGTGCGGCGCTGAACGCCCGCTGGCAGACGTCGATCCCGAAGCCATGGCAAAGCTGGCCATAGCCGGTTATGAAATCGCCGGCTTCGAATGGGTCAAGGCCATGGGTTGGGATATCACTCCAATCAGTCAGGTGATGGGCTGTACATTGGGTGAACCCAAGATCGATCTTCAATATTATATCAAAGAACATCCGCTTGCCGACAGCCTTGATGGACTTGCGTACCCGGACAATATTTTTGAAAAGGGGCGGTTTCCCGCCTATAAGAAGCAATTTGAAATATTGAAGAAACGTTTCGGCGACGAACTGGTAGTTTTTGGCGAGAGTGAAGGGGCCTGGACCTGCGCCTGCAACCTGGTGGGAACCGAGAAGTTCATGAAATGGACTTTCAAGGAACAGGCCAAGGTACAACAGATCATCGATGTTACTAAGGCAGTTACCATCGATGTCATCAACTGGGCCTTTGACCAGGGGGCCGATTATTATTGTCTGGCCGAGCCTTCATCGGGACCGGCGCTGATGAGCCCCAGGACTTGGAAACAGTTTGTCCAGCCCATGATGACAGAGATTTGTTCCAAGGCCAAAGGCCCGATTGTGTTGCATATTTGTGCCAACACTGACATGATTGTTCCAATGATGTGTGAAACCGGTGTGGCTGGAATAAGCATTGAGGAGAAAGCCGATATGAAAAAAGCCGCTGAGGTGGCGCATGCTAAAAACGTACGCGTTTTTGGTAATGTGGCGACGGCAACGACCCTATTTATGGGCACTCCGGAAAAATGTTATGAGGAGTCGATCGCAAGCCTGGAAAACGGAACCGATTTTCTTACACCGGGTTGTGGCATTGCGCCGGGATCTCCACTTGAAAACATCAAACAGCTTAAAAAAGCCAGAGACGATTTTTTTAAATCCAGGGGGTAGTGTTCCGGTTTTGGATAATCCGCTTCTATCATATCGAAAACCTAATATCCTCAGTTCAAATGTATTTGCAGACAATCTTGAATTGTTCTCTCATATCAAAAATCAGGTTTGACATTCAACAGGATCGATAACATTTAAATAATTAAACATCAATTGAAAGGAAACTCGTTTTAAGGGAAGAGACGACCACAGGCAATGAATGTCATAACTGATAAAAAATTAGTTTTATTCGGCTGTCCCTTGGACTGCGATGAAAATTTCGATTCCATTCAGGAAAAACTCAACGGACTATGGACCATGGGGAAAAGCGACGATCCTTTTGACGAGGTTATGGCGTTTATTCGTCCGGAAGTCCGACAGGATTTATGGAGGGAGCTTGGTTCTGTGGATATCCCAGCATGGCTTCGCCCAAAACCCCGTGGTGATGATCTTTTGAAGCTCAACACCGAAAATTTTATCGCCTTCATTGATGAAGATGGATGCAGAAAGATAGCAGAGGATGTCGCCGGTATCGTCTCAAAAAAGATACTGCCCGATATTCCCTGTATGATCGGAATAGATCACTCATTAACCGGAGGCGTATATAAATCTTTAACGGAATTTTATGGCAGGGATAATGTGTCGCTGATTATCATTGACAGTCATACCGATGCCATTCCCATGTCTGTTCTTTCAGGCGCCATACAATACGATATTGACACGAATCCCGGTTCCGTTCATGACCCAAGGGATCCTTTTTTATATAACCGTCCTGATTCATACAATGCCAGTTCCTTTATCCATCACATGGCCGCTGAAGGGATCATTAATCATAAAAATCTCTATATTCTTGGTGTGAGTGACTACCCGGAAAAAAAAACGTTCCGTATTAAAGATCCCCGTATTTCCGGATACACCGGCGCCTACGCAGAATTGAAACGCAGAGGATCCAAAATAATGACAAAAAAGGAGTGCACGTTATCTCCTCAAAGGCTTAAGACGCTGTTGCAGATATCAACGCCTTATGTGTATATCTCAATTGATATGGACATTGGTGCAATAAACGCTGTTGAGGGCGTCAGGTTTCGGAATTGGAAGGGCTTAACCGAGTCTCAGCTTTATAAACTTGTGGATACGCTTAAAATTCTGTTCACCCGGAAAATTCAACTGGCAGGCATGGATATCACGGAAATTGATCAAAGAAGAGCCGGAGAATATTATCCTGCCGGCAGAGACCAAACATTCAGAATCGCGGCAAATCTGATCAAGAAGATAGGGTTTGGTCTTTGAACCGAAACAGCGAGCGATAAAGGCTGATTCTATAAAAAAGCGCTGGTGTTTGATAGAATAAATATTATGATTATAAACAGTTAAGGAGGTTTGGATGTTAGCGGAAAAAGATGAAAACAGATATTTTGATATTGAGGATGCCTCTGAAGAAAACCCCATAAAAAAATTGAAATATTTTGTGGATGGTGAATTTCGTGTCTCTAAAACCGAAAAGTACATGGATTGCTTCAATCCCTCAACCGGGGCTGTAATTGCGCATGCTCCGCAGTGTACTCAGGCCGAGGTCGAGTCCGCCATAGAGAGTGCAAAAAATGCGTACCCCGCCTGGTCGGAAACCCCTGTAAGCAAGAGAGTGCAGGTGTTGTACAAGTTTAAGGCTCTTGTTGATGAGCACCTT
>DUZK01000039.1 GCA_013349495.1 Deltaproteobacteria bacterium | reverse complement strand
GCAAATGGGCTTAGAATCGGGCGCGCATAAGGAGGGGCTTCGCTTCTTAAATGATAAGGCACCACAATCGCTTTTACCCTTCTGCCTCTTATATCGATTTCAACCTGATCCCTTTCCACCAGGCGGCAATCCAAAAGCGCCAACCCTATGGCCCGCATGCCCTTTTCATCAGAAATTTGAGAATCGAGTCCGATGCCATGAAATTTCCAGAAGGGCACCATGGTACCGCTGGTAACATACCCCACGGGCTTATCGTCTTTGAAAACCCGGCTGCCGTTTCTGGCAACGCCCTTATCCGACAAGGCTATCGGTTGAATCAGGCGGGGAAGATGATCCGTACGGTCGTAATCGCCATTCAGGATATGGCCCAGGGCCTCAAATTGTTTTTCTAATGTATGCTTTCCGATAAATTCGCCTTTTAGTGGAGAGAAACTGACGGCAAATCTTGAAAGAGAAGACGCAAAAATGGGAATTTCCCCTTCTCCGGGATCATCCCCCAATTCATGACCGTATAGCGGAAGACCGGCTTCCAATCGCAGGGTATCCCGGGCTCCGAGACCGATGGGAGATGCTCCCTGCGCCAACAAATGATCCCAGATTGTTACGGCAAAATCGCTATGCACAAACAATTCAAAGCAGATGGGTTCACCGGTATAACCGGTTCTTGCCAAAAACACTTCTGTCCCTGCAATTTTCACGATGCTTAAGGAGTTTCGAATCGGTTCCGGAAGATAGCCGGACTCTATCAGGTTTTCCAGTATGTATTTGGACTTAGGTCCCTGAAGGCTGATCATGGCAAGCGTTTGGGTGCGGTCCTCCATCTCTGTTTCCGGAAAAGATGTTTTGATATCGGTTAAATGATTCCAGTCCTTTTCATGGTTCGCTGCATTAACCACCAAAAGGTATCCTTTTTCTTCGAACCGATAGAGATAGCCGTCATCGACGGCTCCTCCCTGCTCGTTGGGTATTATGGTATATTGACTCCGACCCACATTCAAAGCGGCGGCGTTATTGGTGAGGCTGTGCTGCAGGAAATCAAGGGCGTTTTTGCCGTATATGATTAACCTGCCCATATGGGATACATCGAAAATTCCGGCTGCGTTTCGGGTGGTGAGGTGTTCCTGGACGATTCCCGTTTTATATTGAACCGGCATTTCCCACCCGCCGAATTCAACGATTTTTGCGCCCAGCTTCACATGCCGATCAAACAGGGCAGTTCGTTTAAGATCAGCCATTTGAGATCCTTTCTCTTTTTTTATCAGATTATGCTGCCGGCTCTAATAGTTGTTTTTTTCTTTACTACACTGATGTTTAGTAATTCCCCGGCCGGGGCAAGTCTCACCGATCTTGTCAAGGAGATCCAGCCTGCTGTTTGAACGGATTTATGAATAAAGATCGGGTACAGAGAATTCAGAATCCAGAAGTCAGGAACCAGAAGAAATCGGATGTCACTCAGGCGATTGCCTTATTCTGAATTCTGTCTCCTGGATTCTTTTCCGGACTGATTCCGGCAAAGCCTATAAATTTGACCTGGCTTCTATGGCCCGGGTTTTTATTTCAAGTAGTTCCCCAGTCTCTCCATGGCCAGGGCAAGCCTATCGGCCGGGTGTGTGAGCGCGATTCTGAAAAATCCTTCGCCGTATTTGCCGTACATGGATCCGGGGATCATCCAGACCGCAATCTCATTCAGTACCTTCATGCACCATTCTTTTGATTCGGCAACGCCTTCAGGAACAGCCGCCCACACATAAAAGGTGGCTTTCGGCATGTCAACATCGATGCCCATTTCCTTTAATGCATTAACCACCACATTACGTCGGTCCTGAAACATCTTATTCCGTTCATCCATGAATGCATCCGAACCGTTCAAGGCTTCAGTAGCAGCCTTCTGGATCGGATAAAACATTCCCCGGTCTGAATGGGATTTGATTTTTGACATACCGCCGATAATTTCGGAATTTCCCAACATCATACCGGTTCGCCACCCACAGGAATTATACGCCTTGGAAAGGGAATTGAGTTCCACACCCACTTCCTTGGCGCCTTCGAACTTGAGAAACGAAGGGGCGCAGTAGCCGTCGAAGCAGATTTCGGAATAGGGATTGTCCGATATGACCCATACGTCGTACTTATTCGCCCATTCGATGAGTTTTACATAAAACTCATCCGGCGCGTGTGCTGCCGTGGGATTGTTGGGATAATTCACCCATATCATTTTCGCCCGTTTCGCCACCTCGGGATCGATGGCATCCAGGTCCGGGACAAAGCCGTTTTCTTTAAGCAGAGGAACCGTTTCGATAACACCGCCAGCGATTATAGTGCTTGCAATATAAGCAGGGTAACACGGATCCGGAATGAGGGCTGTATCTCCTGCATCGAGAAGGCACGTGTGAATATGGAAAAGGCCGTCTGCAGCACCCAGCAGCGGGGTCACCTCTGTTTTCGGATCACAGGCGACACCGTATCGGCGCTCATACCAATTTGCTATAGCCTCCTTCAGGGGCATGGGATCATAAAAGCTGGGATAGTGGTGGCTGTTGATATCCATACAAGCGTCGGCCAGCTCTCTTCGCGCTGCTTCAGTGGGAATCACATCCGGATCCCCCAACCCAAGGTTAATCACATCCTTCCCTTCCTTTCTCATCTGAGTCAGGATAAGATTCATGGTCGTGCCTAAATAGGCTTCAAATTCATTCATCCGGTTTGCAATTTTCATTGGTTCCCCCTCCCCTATAGGCTTTCTTCATCGTCGTATACATTGCAGATACAGCATAGAAACATACCCGGTTCATTTCCGATATTTTTCATGCCATGCGGCTGCATGCTGGGAATATAGATGGAAGTGCCGGGACCGCAGGTTTCCGTTTTAACCTTCTCCTCCGTTTCAGGATCGAACTCCCAGCATTCGAACTCTCCGGCAACGATATACATGGTTTGGATATAAAAATGGTTGTGAATGGGAATATGCCCGCCCGGTTGGATGGTGAAATATCTGAGTCCGTATTCCGGATAGCCGTGGCCGTCATCCCCATGTTTGGACATCCATCGGATACTGGTTCCGATGACATCGTTCATTTCCCCGCGATAGGGGAATTTTTCTACTTTAACATCTTCACAATCTTTCCAATGAATCGTTTCCATGTTTATCCTCCTCTTGATTGGGACGCAGATTATCAAGATTTAAAAAATGATTTTATCTGTGCGGATCTGCGCAAATCCGCGTCCTATTATGGAACGGTTGTTTCCCAGAGATAGTAGAAGCCTGCCTGGGATGGAAACCACCTGTCCGGCAGACCGATATCGATAAGCGCAACGCTCCGGATACCGCCGGCAGTGACGTTCGGGTTGTACAGGTTATCGTCTGGAAATTTCGTTCGACGATAAACCACCACACGGGCATCCGCCGGAAGACCTGCCAGCGTGATGGCTTTCTCAAGTGCATCATTTATATATCCCACTTCGTCGATGAGCCCGAGCTCAAGCGCTTCTTGCCCCAAAAGCACCCTTGCCGTGGATACGCGTTCCAACGCTTTTGAAGGCAGCTTTCGATGGGAAGCCACCAGATTAATGAACCGTTCGCCCAGTTTATCGGTAAGCTGCTGCATCAGTCGCCGCTCTTCCTCCGTCGGTTCCCGAAACGGAGAACCCATGTCTTTGTTTTTTCCGGATTTGCTCACCGCCACATCGAGCCCGATTTTATCCATTAGCCCCGTGATGTTCGGACGAATAAAAATGACGCCCACAGACCCGGTAATGGTAGTGGGATGCGCCATGATGGCGTCTGCCGGGAGGGATATGTAGTAACCCCCTGAAGCTGCCACATCCATCATGCTGACCACGATTTTTTTCCGGGTTCTGTTTTTAAAATCCGAAATTTCGTGGTAGAGAATATCGCTTGCGGTAACGGTTCCGCCGGGGGAGTTCACCTTTAAAAGGACCGCCCGGATGTTTCGATCCTTTTCCGCCCGCTGAAGCTGGGAGACCACTTCCTGAACCATGCTTGGTTTCGGTCGGAGAAACTGCTTGCGGGGTTGAACCGAAATTAGACCGGAGACGGAAATCACAAGAATCTTTTCTTTTGCTTTGCCCTTCAGGGTGAATTCTTTGAGCGGGTCCGTTTCGTCGGAAAATATTTTGAGTTTCGGCGCCGCACAACCGAAAATCGTCAAGATCAGAAAGGCGATGATCAGCCGCGCTTGGAATCGTTTCATTCTCATCCTCCCATGTTTAGAATTTTACTTTTGGCACCGCTTGTTCCGCCTTGGGAATTTCATAGTATGCGGCTTTGGAAACACCCGCCAATGATGCGTAGAACCGGCCGAAGAATGTTCGAATATACGTATTCAACATCTGAACGGCATCGTTATACCGTTTCCGTTCCACGGCGATCCGGTTCTCCGTTCCTTCCAGGCTGTCTTGCAGTTTCAGAAAAGACTCGTTGGCCTTCAACTGCGGGTATTGTTCCCGCAACAGCAACAACCGAGACAGCACACCCTCGAGCTGGTTGGCGCTCCTGATTTTATCCTCGACGCGGTTTGCCTGAAAATATTTGGTTCTCGCTTCAGCGATGTTTTCAAACAATTCTTTTTCATGCGCCGCATACCCTTTGACCGTTTCAACCAGATTGGGAATAAGATCATAGCGCCGCTTGAGCTGGTTTTCCACTTGCGCCCAACTCCCTTTGATATTTTCATCCATGGCTATGACTCGATTATAACCCGCGATGATTCGGCCGATGAACATAACGCCGATGACCAGGATGATCCCGACGACAATGAGAACGGTTTTAAGCTGTTTCGACATGATTCCCTCCACCACAATTTACTGCAAGTATTCTAAATACGATCACCGATCACCTATTTTAAATTAATTTTATGATCCTATTGAAAAGTTTAAAGTGAACTAAAGTGTAAAGTGCCTAAAGTTGAGGTGTCGCTCGCGCAGCGCATGCGCCGCGTGTCGCTCCGACCAATATGAATCAGACAACATTCATTAATTTTAGCTCACTTCAAATTTTACACTTTTGAACTATAGCCATACAGAATGTCCTGATAAAAATACGTTACCATAATTACGAAATACAGCACCCAAGGGCTTCGCCTTCCCCCATCTTTTACCATCCCCCGGAGGCGCCGCCGCCGCCGAATCCGCCGCCGCCGCCACCGCCAAACCCGCCGCGATTGTAACCGCCGCCCCAGTGGCGCCCGCCACCCAAACCGGAGAACAACCAGAGCAGCAGAAGCGCGCGCGGATGGCGTATAAAGAGAAATCCGAAAATGAGCAGCATCACCAGGGAAAACAGCGTGCCCAGCGGACCGGACTCCCTACCGGGTCGACCCCTTCCGGGGATTTCCTTAATCTTGGGAAGGCCGGTTAGTTCAACAGCGGCATCTTTGGCAACGGCCTGAGCAATCGCGGCTGCCGATGCATAAATCCCGCCCGTAAAATCATCCTTCTTGAAATAGGGAACCAGAATCTGCCGCCCCACCGACCCCACATAGCTGTCCGGCAAAACGCCCTCCAGACCGTAACCCACCTCGAAGCGATATTTTCGGTCCTTTATTGCGATGAGCAACAGAACCCCGTTGTCTTTTCCCTTTTGCCCCAGCTTCCACTTGTCGTGGGCAATGGTGATGGAGGTCTCTTCCAACGATTCTCCTTCGAGGCTCGGGATGGTGAGGATGATAAATTGCGCGGTGGTTTTCTGTTCCAGCTCCTGAAGGAGTCCATTGATTTTCATCTCCGTACCGTCGTCCAGGACACCTGCCAGATCCACCACATATTTTTCCGGGCGGCCGGGAATTTCGACCCCCAGAGACAGGTTTGCGGCACACAGAAGAAAGATCAGGCTTCCGATGAATACGATGGATTTACGTGGAAAGGTCATCGATGAGCTCTCCCAGCTTTTCAACGGTCCGGTAACTGGCCTCAAACAGGATGTTGAGATGTTCCTTGCCGAGCCTGGTTCGTTGCTTTTTTTCCTCCAACACCAACCGAAAAACCTTCATGTCCACCCCGGACGCTTCCTGAAGCATGGTGAGCACGCCGAAATTTCGTATGGGTGGTTCTTTTCTCAGAAGCAGAATGATTCCCCTGAAAAGGGGAATATAACCGGATATGGATCGGATGAAGCTATCGGTCAAAAGTTTCGGCTCTCCCATGGAAGATAAATATCCCTGCCGCAAACCGATGAGCCTGACCTTGATTTCACGCTCGCATTGTTGTCTGAGATCCGAAAGGTCGATATTGAGGTTGCTGAACGCGTCCTCTCCGTAGACGGTATGATGAAGCAGTTTGATATTTAAAAACTCCAGGGGAAACACATCCAGAGAACTTTTGATGTATGCGGGGGTCATGATCAGCGGAGCGGAGATCCTTTTCTTTCCGTGTTTTTTCCCAAGGGGTGCGAGGTGCTCCAAGAACAAGAGATCCATGGTGTTCAGGACGATAACGGAATTGATGTCCGACCTTTTCGGATCGTAATCCGCGGTCAACGCACTTCCGGTAATATGGATGGAATGGATATTCTCCTCGTTGCCGGACAACACCTCGTCTTTGAATGGGTCGTATCTCATCTGAACATCGTGAGATGGTGTTGAATGAGTCATGGACACCTCCGGTTTAGATTTTTGTTCATAGTAACCATCATATCCCTTTCTTTCAAGATGAATGTCGTAAGAGACAAGGCGCCCGGGTTTCGGAGGTTAGTGATCCGTGTCCTTCGGCTCGTATTCCGCCGCTTGCCGGGCATCAAACGGCGCCCTGCGGGACGGGCAATCTTCTCTGGGACAGAGTTGACATGCCTCAAAGGGAATTTCTGTAGGGAAATAGATGCCGGAAATCGATTTGCGGGGTATCATGAGAAAGCTCTCGTTAAGCGTGACACCGATAGCCGATTCAACATCACCAATAATGGAAAAAAGCGGTTTTTGTTCGTGAATGGGCCAGGCTTTCAGAGAACCCGGACCCAGACGGGCCATTTTTTCAAGTTTATACTTTTTTTTCAGTTGTTCCTCGAAACTGCGGCGCGCTGTTATCAACGCCACATTTCCGATTATGTCAAGACAGTACTGTTGTATGTATTCGGTAAAATTTTTTTCTTCTTCCTCAAGCTTCGGCCCGATGGTCAAGACGTATGGAAATACCCGAACCGATTCCGCCAGTTTTTTGCCCAGCACCGGACTGGTCAAGCGGATGCCGTCCAACTGGACGCCGTCCGTGTATTTTTCCTCGATATAGCACGTCTTATAAACCACCTTTGCTTCAATCAGAGGCGCTGCCGATTCCACCAGTTGAAGTACCTGAGCCCACTGCTTTCCCGGCTTCATGTGAAGTTTTTCTTGTAGCTCATTCAAGTTTAATTCCACCGGGATTGGATTGATGATTTCCATTTACGGCTCCTTAATAATAGTTGCCCGGTTCGCCTGTTAGCCCAAATTAAAACAAAACCTTTGCGCCCTTTGCGTCTTGGCGGTGAAAATCTACAAAAACGGTATCGGCTTACCAGTCCGAAAGGCAAGGGCCTGGCAGGTCGCGATCAATTTTTTATTTTCGTCGGTTACTTTAATTTCAAAGTTTGCGGTTCTTTTGGTCCTGCTGATTTCCTGAGCGGATGCAATTAATTTAACACCCGGCTCCGGGCTTGAAATGTAGGTGACATTCACATTCAGCGCCACAGCAATGGTGCCATCGGTTTGACAGGCGGTTTCAAAGGCTTCATCGATCAACGCAAAAACTGCTCCTCCGTGGGCCCGCTGATAGATGTTGTTCATCTCTTCCGGCCGGTAGATCATTTCCACCATCGAATGCCCGTCTTCCAGCTCGATGAGCTCCATGTTTAACTGTCGGGCAAAGGGTTCGGATCGAACCGCCTGGAATATGGCTTCTTTAACTTTTGAATCCATAAGTTATTCTACTATACCAGCGCGGCGGTAACCTGGCAACTACTGGCGGACCCGCCAATTAAAGGGCTTGCAGGACTTTCTTTACCGTCTCTCCATCTGCGGTTTCGCCGAAATGCTGCATGATGGGTCGCATGGCCTGCATCTTATTGTTAAACAGGGAAAAATCGATTTGTTCAACAATCCAGGATTTGATGTCTGCATCCGTGGCCATGAGGGGAAGATAGGTTTCAATGATTCGGATGAATTCCGACTCTTCTGTTTTCCTGTTCTTTTCGAGAAGTTCCTTTTCGGATTTTATCAGCTTCTTTAAAACTCGTACGACTTCTTTATCAGGCAGTTCTTTACTTTCAGCCCTGCCGAATTCTCCCAATACCACCCGAAGCGTGTCTTTTTTAACCGCATCTTTTGCCTTCATGGCTGCGGTTAAATCCTTTTTTATCTTTTCCTGTAGTGTCATGTCGTTCTCCATAATTTATATGCTACTCTGTGTAAATCAGCGCAAACCAGCGTCCCATTAATCTGGCAACTGGATAACTGGCTAACTCTTGTTTTTCAACTTCGGATTGCGATGATGCCGATCCTTATCCCTTTCGGTTTTCTTCTCCAGGTTTTTTTGAATCGAACGGGTTAGATCCACACCGGTCTGGTTGGCGATACAGACCAAAACGAAAAGCACGTCGGCCAATTCATCGGCCAGGTCCTTTCCGGATTCTTCTTCCTTGAAACTCTGGTCACCGAACTTCCGGGACATAATCCGAGCCAGTTCACCCACTTCTTCCACCAAAACCGCAAGATTTGTCAGTTCCGAAAAGTACCGGACACCATAATTCCCGACCCACTGATTTATTGTTTCCTGAAGTTGCTCAAGCGTGATCTCCTGTCTCATCTCTTTCCTCTGCTTTGATTCATATAATGCATGTCTGCCAACGCATACGCTCAATATCAGTTTTAATAAAATTATTCGATAAAAATGAAAAAAGAGAAACATATCATAAAGGGGGGTGAAGGATTTTGGTCGATAATATCGGTTTTGGGATCTGTGGTTTCGGCATTCACTTGCCATATTTAAAAAAATATAATAATAATGGCTTGTTATTTTTAATCGATTTTGCCGCCGATGATCCTATCGTCTAACGAAGTATGAATGCCTAACGATAGTTTGTGCCGCAGTTAGGATCTTGTATCGTAGATTCACTATAACAAAATATCAATATATTGAACATGAACGGTTGTCTCTCAATGAAAAGGAGGAAGAGGTTATGAAGAAGACAATTCTCAAGCTATTATTACTCTTAATTGTCGGAAGCTTAATGATGGGCTGCGGTGCACGGGGCTACCGTATGGAAACCGATGTATTTACCCCCCATCGGTTTGCTGCCGATCAGTATCTTAAAAAGGTAGATAATTTTCTTGTGATTCTGGATGTATCGTCGTCAATGTTAGAAACCTACAACAACAGCTCTAAGTTTTATTTGGCCAAAAATACGATCTATAAAATGAATCTGACTATACCGGACCTCGATTTAACTTCCGGTCTTCGGAAATTTAGCCGGGTGCCGATTCTGGGCCGGAAGCCGACCGAACTGGTATACGGAATGACCAAATATACAAAAGAGGGGTTAAACGGTGGTCTTGAGGCGGCTAAGTGGGCAAGCGGTACGACGCCAATGGCGGTTGCCATAGATGCTGCCAACAACGATCTGAAATCCGTGCCGGGTTATACGGCTGTGATCATCGTCGGTGACGGGCTAGAAAACAACGGAAGTGCGCTGATCGCGGCCAAAACCTTGAAAGACAAATACCTTAACCGGATATGTATCTATACGATTCATGTGGGAGACAATCCCAAAGGGAAGTCGTTGATGGAAGAATTAGCCAGGATAGGGGGGTGCGGATTTTCGGTCAATGCCGATGATTTGGCGTCCAGCAAAGGCATGGCCGATTTTGTGGAAAAGGTGTTTTTAGTCAAAGTTGAAAAAGCCAAAAAAGCAGAAACGGTCAAGACGATTGAGAAAGTTAAACCCGTTGCAGCGGTTGTCCGGTTGGACAGTGACGGCGACGGCGTCTATGACGATCTCGATAAATGTCCGGGAACGCCGAAGGGAGCCAAGGTGGATGAGCGCGGCTGTTGGACCTTGGGAAATGTCCTGTTTGATTTCGATAAGTGGAATATCAAACAGAAGTTCACACACCTCCTTGACCACGTGGTCGATGTGCTGAAAAAAAACCCGTATCTCAAGCTTAAACTGGAAGGGCATACCTGCAGCATCGGACCCGAAGCTTATAACCAGGGGTTGTCCGCGAGGAGAGCCGGTTCGGTTGAGAAGTATATAGAAGGAAAGGGAATAGAAGCTTCCAGAGTTGAATCCGTCGGGCATGGAGAAACCCGGCCGGCATACTCCAATGCAACACAGGAGGGTCGAGCAAATAACCGGCGGGTGGAACTGACTCCCGGAGATTAGGTGATTCAACAAACAACAGATTCAAATTAAAGAGGGTGGGGGAATTCCGGAATCCTTTCACCCTCTATCACCTTCCTGCCTGAGTTTTACACAACCTGTCGCCCGATTCACAAGGGTCGGTTACCACCCTCTGTTTACATGATTTATGGGTTGTGATAGATCCCTATTTGTGCTTGAATGCCTTTTCTTTATCCCGGGCTGGAGGCCTTATGAGTTTTAAGGAAAACCTCCTAAAAAAGATTAAAATCGATGAGTTGGCGAAAAGCGTGCGTGAAACCATCGGATCCACGGAAAGCGGTCTAAGGGTGGATAAGGATGTCATGGCGCAGTTGCTTGAACTGGGTGGATATCCGTCACTGAAAGAGCGGGACCTGACCCTCTATACCCTCGAAGGCGATATCGATCACGGTCGATTTCTGGTGCTCGACAACGATCTTGCCATTTATCAAACATCCGTAGCCGATATCGGCCTCCGAAAGAGTCCAACCGTTAAAGAGATGATCAGCATACGGAATATCAAGAGAATACTTAATGATGCGGATGTCGTTCTTTCTAGAAAGGAAGAAACATTAAGAACCATTCAGAACGAGTGTGTCGATCGGCTCGATCTGCATTTTGAAACATCCGATATCGAGGAGCTGGAAAAAGAGGGAAAAACGGCATTGGAAAGCGGAGATACAGAGCGCGTTACGGAATCGTTGATGCTTTTTTCGGAGCTGTTGTCCTTCGAATCCCCACCGCCATCGTTCCGATCAAAAGATATTGAAATTAAAGGCAATATACTTAAAATGGAAAACGGATCGGTCCAATTCGGACCCATGGTGCTTTATGATCCGGTTCAAAATATCCTGAAATATATCGATTCGCCCATCGGCGGTTTCGAAAAAGATAAAATGGAGTATTTTAAAAAAGTTACAAAGAATGAAGCTGATGCTTCTGCGGAAGGACCGGTCGTTTTCGAGAAATTCAAGGCTTCGGTTCTCAGATGATCCGGCAGGACGACGGGACGGTTTAACCCATTTTTTTCTTCTAACTATCTTGGAATGACAGTGAGCAGGGACAAAGAAAACGGCGGTTTCAATTTCAGAAGAATCTGGAAATGGTTCACCAGAGAGTTCCTTTTAAAAATCGATCAAATCGACTCTCCGGACCGCTACAAGCGACTTCGCAGAAACATCATTCTGCTGATGCTTTTGGTCACCATCGTACCGCTCGTATTCATGGCGGCCATCAACTATCATCAGTATAACAAGAGCCTCAAGGACGAGATCATCAACCCGTTATACAGCCTGGCCAATAAGACAAAACACTCCTTTGAATTGTTTTTGGAAGAGCGTGTGTCCACGGTGCGGTTCATCGCGTCGGCCTATTCGTTTGAAGAGCTGTCGGATGAAAAGACAATGAATCGTATCTTTCGAGTGATGCGGAACGAATTTGAAGGATTTGTGGATCTGGGACTCATCGACAGCCAGGCAAAAATGGTCAGCTATGCCGGTCCCTATGCGCTGCTTGGCAAAACCTATTCCCAGCAGAGCTGGTTCCACAAAGTAAAACTCAGGGGCGTGTACGTCAGTGATGTATTCATGGGGTATCGAGAATTTCCCCATATCGCCATTGCCGTTCAGCAAATTTCCGGAGACGAAAAGGGGTGGATCCTTCGAGCCACCATCGATACCGGCAAATTTGAAGCACTCATCTCCTCAATGGGTCTCGAGCCGTCGAGCGATGCGTTTCTCATCAATCGCAGAGGCATCCTGCAGACCGATTCGAAATTTTACGGAAAGGTACTGGAAAAGTATCCGTTTGACCTGCCGCTGGGCAGTTACGGCACCGACGTTCTGGATATGCTGGACACGAAAGGCCGAGAGATCCTGCTGACCTATGCGCATTTATCACAGCACGATTATTCGCTGGTCATCGTCAAACCTCGATCCGTGATACTGAAATCCTGGTATACGTTGAAAAGCGAGATGTTCTTTATTTTTATAATCAGTGTTGGGCTGATTATCCTGGTTACCATCAAGATTTCATTCAACCTCGTCGCCAATCTCCGTGAAGCGGATGAACGAAGGGAGTCCGCCTTTCGGGAACTGGAGCATTCTCATAAACTGTCGTCCATCGGCCGATTGGCCGCCGGCGTGGCCCACGAAATCAACAATCCCCTGGCCATCATCAACGAAAAGGCCGGCCTGATGAAAGACCTGATAGGCTATGGGGAGGACTTTTCGAAAAAAGGAAAATTTGTCGAATTGACCGATGCTATTCTGAAATCCGTGAACCGGTGCAAAACCGTTACCCATCGACTCCTGGGGTTTGCCCGTCGAATGGAGGTGAAATTCGAAAAGTTGAATCTAAATGAAGTGATCACCGAGGTCCTCGGCTTTCTCGAGAAAGAGGCGTTGTACCGAAATATCAAAACCACGCTGCAGCTGGCCGAGAATTTGCCGGAGATGTATTCGGATCGGGGACAGCTCCATCAGGTGTTTTTGAATATCATTACCAATGCCATCGCGTCCATCGAAGGCGGCGGACTGATTACCATCACGTCGTGGCAGGAAAATCCCGAAACGCTGGGTGTGTCCATTGAAGATACAGGATGCGGAATGTCCGCGGAGACACTTCGTCATATTTTCGAACCCTTCTTTACCACCAAACATGGATACGGTACCGGGTTAGGCCTTCCCATCACCTACGGCATCATTAAAAAACTCGGTGGCGAGATTAAGGCCGTGAGCAAAGAAGCTGAAGGGACGCGGTTCACCCTGTTTCTGCCCATCAGCCCTAAAACACAAACAGAGGCGTCATGAAAGTTTTACTCGTTGATGATGAAGAGGATTTTGTAACCGCACTTGCCGAGAGACTTCAATTAAGGGGCATGGAGGTGCAGTTCGCCACAGACGGCGAAACCGCTCTGAGGCATATGGAGACGAATCCACCGGATGTGGTGGTATTGGACATGATGATGCCGGGCATGGGGGGGGGCGATGTTCTCAAGCGAATGAAAGCGGGCCACTCCCAAACCCCTGTTATACTCCTCACCGGTCACACTTCCATTGATGCCGGTCCGGCCGGCGTACAACAGGGAGCATTCGATTACCTGGTCAAGCCGGTTGACATTAGTGAACTGATTGCCAAGATGGAGAATGCGTTAAGGTCCGGAAAGAGCGAATGAAGCATACGGATACAGATAATAGACAGGTCGCCTTCTTCGGCAGGATGACGGCGAGCATTACGCATGAAATGAAAAACGTTTTGGCCATCATCAAGGAATCATCCGGGCTGATGCAGGACATCCTGGCATTTTCAAGAGAAGAGACCTGCCCCTATGAAGATAAGCTGAAAGACGTACTCCACACCATCGGCGAGCAGATAACGCGGGGCGTCGAACTCACTTCGCGGTTGAATCGATTCGCTCATGATCCGGATGAGAACATAAGGAAAACAGATCTCACCGATCAGGTCGAACATCTCGTGGCCCTGTCTCAGCGATTTGCGAGGCTGCAGAACGTTGTGTTGAAGGTAGATCCTCCAAAACGGCCTATCCTGATTGAGACCTGCCCGGTCCAACTGCAGATGGCCCTGTTTACGGGCATCGAATGCTGTTTGCATCTGATGGAAACCGGAGGTCAAATATACCTCAGCCCCCAAAAACAGGGGGGGAAAGCCCTCATTCGCATTATTTGTGAAGGAGATGATCCGGATGAAACCGCTTTTGGAGAGCTTCTTTTTAAATACGAAAAATGGCCGGCACTTCGGAAACAGGTAGAGATCCTCGGCGGATCTGTTGAGCCTGATCCGTCCACCCGCGGAATATCGATCAGTTTGCCGGAAAAGATCCCTGTTTAATCATCGAACATGATGGGAGAGATATCGACAATGACGTCCTTAACCCCCGAAACCCCGCCGGCAATACCCTTCACTTTTTCCACAAGGCTTTTCTTCTGAGACAAGGGTACTTTCATGTTGACCCAAATCGTCCCGTCCTTGGCGGCAACATCGACGGTGGGCAATTTGTTGACAAGCTTGGCTTTCACTTGCGCGGCCAATGCCAAGTTGTCGAGGATTCTTTGGGACTCGGGAGTGGACTGAAAACAGGGCCGTTTCAATGAATACAGGATAATGTCCACTGCATCTGCGACGGACATGGTGTCGATGTGTAAAACAAGATCATAGAGCTTGGAGTCCCAGGTATCTGCTCCGTAAAGGGCGATGCCCCACTTTCGGCGCTCGTCGTCATCCTTTTTTAGTGTATACCGGGCATCGTGTTCCGAGATGTTTTCCCGCTTCATCTCTTCCTTTATACGGTTTTCCATTTCGGTGATGATCCGTACTTTGAGCACATGAGGAATTCCCTGAAGGAAAAAATGCCCGGCAATACCGTGATACACCAAATTGTCTTTCTGTGTGTGTTTCAGCAATGCCGCGCGAATATAGGCCACATACCTCTCCTTCCCGTAGGAGAAGCGTTCGAGAACCGTCTGGGCATCATGAATCGCGCGGATCAGCTTGATTTCAGGGATATTAAACTGCTCCGAGGCTTCTATTAGAATATCGCGGGAAATACATTCATAGTTGATTTTTTGCGCGACTTTTTCCGCAACCTCTCTGCCGTGGCTGTAAGAGCCTCTGGAAACGGTGACAATAGACATCTTTTGTTCCTTTCGCGGGCAAGCAAGGAAATTTCATTGTCAAACAAGAGCGACCGGCCTTCATCTGATTTCGGGGTTTGGTGATTTGTTTACCACTCAACCCCTTTTCTTGAAATATGTCAAGCCCTTCTACAGGGGAACGGCATCATTATGCATCCGTATACCCTGGAAAACCAATAAGCTTTATCGATGCCGTTTCTTTTGGTTTGACAATTCATAAAACCTCTAATATTCATGACCCTTGCGCAGTTTTCCGGGATGGAATTATTATAATGCCCGACAGCGCATTCGAGAGATGCCGCCGGCAACACGGATTATTATTTTTTCAACCGGTTGGACAGCCTTGAATCGATGCGATTTCGATGATTAACGGGACATCAAGGGGAACTAAATGGAAAAGAAGCATAGACTTTGGGTAAGCGGCTTTTTCTTGTTCGTGCTGTTTGTATCTCCTGCTTTGGCAGAGACACCTGCCGGCGGCGCTACCGCAGATAGTCATGCCTGGTGGTTCTGGCCCATGATTCTTTTAATCGTGACGTTTATTATGGGGGTGTTTGCCGTTCTCGGCGGTGTGGGGGGCGGGGTGCTGTTTGTCCCGATTATCAGCGGTTTTTTCCCCTTCCATCTCGATTTTGTGCGCGGCACCGGCCTTCTGGTGGCCCTTTCCGGTGCATTGGCGGCCGGACCCGGACTCTTGAAAATGAATCTTGCAAGTTTAAGGCTGGCCATTCCGGTTGCGCTCATCGCCTCCACCTGCGCCATCTTCGGTGCCATGGTCGGCCTTGCACTGCCGACAAATGTTATTCAGATCTCTCTCGGCGGCACCATTATCGGAATCTGTGTTTTGATGTTAACCGCAAAGAAATCAGTGCTTCCGGATGTTCCCCAGGCCGACAGGCTTTCAACCGCCCTTCGGATTTACGGCGTTTATCAGGAAGGGAGTACCGGACAGATTATCGACTGGAAGATCCACAGAACCCCGCTGGGATTATGTTTATTCATCATTATCGGCGTCATGGCGGGCATGTTCGGACTGGGCGCCGGGTGGGCGAACGTTCCGGTGCTCAACCTTGTCATGGGCGCCCCGCTCAAAATCAGTGTTGCCACCAGCAAGTTTCTGCTTTCCATTACGGATACTTCTGCAGCATGGGTATACATGAACAAGGGTTGCGTGATCCCATTGATGGTGGTTCCTTCTCTTGTGGGTATCATGCTGGGGTCCTTAGTCGGTGTCCACCTGCTGAAGATCGCCAAACCCACATTTATCCGGTGGATGGTAATCGCAATTTTGGCATTTGCCGGTGTAAAGGCGCTTCTCAAAGGCTTAGGGATCTAAGGATATTGGATTTGGATTACGTTCAACGTGACGTGACGGAAGAGACCATTGAAAAAAGTCGGGAGGAACCGAAATGGATGAGACACCGGAACTCTCTTTAAAAGCATCCCCGGAGCAGCTTCTCTATGCCCGAATTTTAGAAAAAGGCATGTTCATCGGCTTGATTTGCCTGCTGGTGACCTTTGCCATTTATACGTTCGGGATCATGAAGCCTTATGTGTCCCTGGATAGAGTTTCCTGCTGCTGGGCAATGAATGTAACCGACTATCTTCATCAGGAAAACATTAAAAGCGGGTGGGCGTGGCTGGGCATGCTTAAGTACGGAGATTTTATCAACTTTATCGGGATCGCCATCCTGGCGGGAGTATCTATCTTTTGCTATCTGGCGATTGTTCCCGTTCTGATAAAGAATAAAGATCGAATCTATGTCGTACTGGCGCTGCTGGAGGCGATCGTCCTTTCTATTGCCGCCAGCGGTCTTATTGCGGTAGGTCATTAACTGGCCCCGTTCTCAAAAACGACAATCTATTCGACCCGATGGCATCCCATTTATACAGGGAGGATACGTGATGCTGTTTGAAGAAAAAGTAAGAGAGAGAATGATTCCGATAAGCAAGTACTCTACCGTAACACTGGACGCCACATTACAGGAAGCGATATTATCTTTACGAAAGTCATACTGTGAACTGGATTCCGGCATGTGCACGGAAGCCGGACCCCGAACGGTCCTCGTCCTTGATGAAAGGGAAAAGCTGGTGGGAATTTTAGATTTCAGATCTTTTCTCAAGACCCTGATCCCGGAACTTACCGGCGGGCTGTCCGCAAAACTGGCGGCATTAGGGGTTAGCATGACCTTTGCCCAAGCCGATGCATCCAATCTTGACGAATCGAGGCTCGGGTTCAATGCACGGGTTGTGAAAAATGCGGAAACCAATGTAAAGGATATCATGTTGAAGATCCGGGGAACCATCGATGCGGACGCCAACCTCATGGATGCCTTAAAGGCGATCTTACGAAACAAAATCAGTGTACTTCCCGTGTGCGAGGGAGATAAGCTGGTGGGGGTTCTCAGGGATACGGATCTTTTCCTGGCTGTGACGGATATTCTGGAACAAGAGGAGTGAAGACGGACCTGCGAACACATAGCATCAAAATCCGCCTCTATATCAAAACCAGATCAATGATCTCACCCAGATCATCCACTGTGATAATCTTCAATTCTTTTTTCACATCCGCCGGAATTTCTTCTAAATCCCCATCGTTTCTGGCCGGAAAGACCACCGATTTGACCCCGGCTCTGTGAGCCGCCAATATTTTTTCTTTCACCCCACCCACCGGGAGTATTTTTCCGCTCAGCGTCAATTCACCCGTCAACGCCGTAGATCGTTTGCAGGGGCGGTCGGTCACAAGAGAAATCAGGGCAACGGCAATGGGCAAACCGGCGGAGGGACCGTCCTTGGGAATGGCCCCGGCTGGAACGTGAATGTGTATGTCATGGTTTTCGAAGAAACTTTCATCGATGCGGAAAAGATCCGTATTGCTTCGAATGTAACTCAATGCCGCCTGGGCGGATTCTTTCATCACATCGCCTAATGATCCGGTTAAGATGAGGCGGTTCTTTCCTTTCATCTTCTTCGTTTCAATGAAGATGATTTCTCCCCCGGCCGGAGTCCATGCCAAACCGGTTGCAACCCCGATTCTATCCTGTCCTTCAGCGACTTCAAAATAAAATTTCCTGGGCCCCAGCCGCCGCTCCACCGTTTCCGGGGTAACTGTGGCGAATGAATCTTCTGCCTTTTTCCTTAACCGTTCGCGGGCGTTTTTGCGGCAAATGGACGCAATCTGCCGCTTAAGGTTTCGAACCCCTGCTTCTCGGGTGTATTCCCGAATAATCTTACGGATCGCCTCCGGCGTAAAATTCGGAGGATTATCGGAGAGCCCGGCATCCGCGATCTCTTCGGGGATTAGATACTTAACGGCGATGTTCATCTTATCTTCTTCGGTGTATCCTGAGAGATAGAGAATCTCGAGCCGATCCAGCAGCGGTTCGGGAATCGGATCGATGGTATTGGCCGTGGCGATAAACATCACTCTCGATAGATCGAAGGGAACGTCCAGATAATGGTCGAAAAAGTGGGTGTTCTGTTCAGGATCGAGCAATTCCAGCAGGGCTGCTGACGGATCGCCCTTGAAATCCTGGCCGATCTTGTCGATTTCATCCAGCATAAAAACCGGGTTCTTGGATTCTACTCTTCGGATTTCCTGAATAATCCTACCCGGCAACGCCCCCACATAGCTTCTGCGATGGCCTCTGATTTCAGCTTCGTCCTTTATTCCGGCCAACGAGATGCGCGTAAATTTTCGTTTCAGACTCCGAGCAATCGATCTTCCCAAAGATGTTTTCCCGGTTCCGGGCGGTCCGACAAAGCAGAGGATCGGACCTTTCGACGCCAACTGATACTTTCTTTTAAACAGCGCCTTCTTGATGGTAGAGCGAATCTCTGCCAGATTCAACGGCTTGGAAAGAAAATGGTAGGATCCCTTTTTCATGGCTTCAATCGCCCGCGGCACCGTCGCATACCCCGTGATCATGATGACTTCGGTGTCGGGGTTATTCAGCTTGGCTTTTTCCAGAACATCCATTCCATCGATCTTTTCCATTTTAAAATCCGTAACCACCACATCGAAACCGGTCCGCTCCAATAGATCCAGAGCCTCGATGCCGCTGGCAGCCGTATGAACGTCGTATCCTTCTTTGTTAAACACATACTCCAAATTCTGACGGGCCATCTTTTCATCATCCACCACCAGTATCTTGTGACGGGCTGAGGATTTTAATATTCGAACCGCCAAGTGTTCCAATATCCGGTCCTTGATTTTGGCCAGACCATAATGCGCTTCATTGAGAATATGTTCCGCCCAATCGATATCGAGGTTGTCCTCGGTCATACTGTTCCAGGGAAGACTGACCAGGTATTCGATATAATTGATGCCGATGGTGTATTCGGCAGCAGAGGGATTCATTTTGGAAAGCTTTTCCGTCTCTTTTAGAGCAACTTTTTCAACCTGGGACGGCATATCGGCATCCAGCACGGTCTGCCTTAACTCATCGATATCGGATATCGGTCCTTCCCCTTTTTTAAAAATGCGCATCCGTCATCCCCATTTGGATTTTTTCCAAATATAAACAGAATTTTATCTTATCTTCAATGCCAAAATAGATCTTTGGCGCACCAACGTGCCGTTGCTTGTGATCGAAATCGAATTGGGTAATACCCTAACCCGGACAAGCCGGAAAAATTACAAGTGAACTAAAGTTTGAAGTGCCTAAAGTTAAGGTATCGCTTTGCTCTATCTTTATTGCGTAGCTCGGGTCAAATACCCCGCCGCTTGCGGCGTTTTTATAATCGAAATTCCGAAAAAATACCCCGCTTGAGCGAAGCGAAAGTCGAGCCTAAGCGAGAGGGCTTGCCCCGGGG
>DUZK01000334.1 GCA_013349495.1 Deltaproteobacteria bacterium | reverse complement strand
CTACGTCCCCTATCTCTCCCGTCCCCTATCTCTCCTTCGGAAATCTTTTCATACAGGAATTCATTTAGAATGGTTTCGATCAGTGTTCGGATTTTTGACCCTTTTTCCTGCCCGTGAATCTCTTTTTATATGTAATGAGTCAATAGTAGGCATGACCCCATTGGCACCATTAGCATCCGATCGTCTTCCCCGCAGCAACCTGACGGGGCTATCTGAAACTTTGCTGCGGGGAGCGTCGGTGGATCGAACACGGATCGAATTTTAATCCGTCCAGGTTCCATACTGCCAGCGCGGCACCTGGTCGGGGCCCAGTTCATATTCGAAATTCTTAATCGTGCCGTGGATGGCATGCCGCGCGTAGAACGGAACCCAGTAGGTGTTATCGATAATTATTTTTTGGGACTTGGCGTACAACTCCTTGCGTTTGGCCTGATCCAATGTGGATCGTGCTGCATGAAGGAGATCACTCAATTCTTTATCTTGGGTATAATTGAACGGTGCTTCCGGAATCATGAAAAAATAGGACCATACGGCATCCGCATCAAATATATTATAAGATCCCCATCCCATGGTGGCGATGCCGTCGGCCTTTCCGGCCTTCCAGATTTTAGCAAACTCTCCGTAACGACCGATATAAGGTTTGATATCAAGTTTGATATTGATCTTCTCCAGATAGCTGGCAGCCGCCTCGGTCGCCTTGGCGTATTCGGCGGCTACAACCCACGCACTGACGGTGAAGCCCTGTTCATAACCCGCCTCTTTCATCAAGGCCTTTGCCTTCTGCAAATCATATCCCGGATCCGGCATGGACGGGTCCGATCCGAAAGCCATGGGATTTATCGGGGTGTGAATAAAGGTGGCGTGACCGGCCAATACATGCTCAACGATGGCTTTCCGGTCAATGGCATGCCAGATCGCCCGACGGACTCTGGGATCTGTAAGTGCTTTGGGAGTCTTGGGGGATCGGCCCATGTTGTCGAATTGCCAGAAGAAAATCCTCAGAATCGGGACTTCTTTGACGGAAAGCTTCTTGTTCTTTTTAAGCATCGGAACCATATCGGTACTTATGTATACCGCATCATCAATACCACCGGATATTAACTCTGCGACACGGGTGGACATTTCGGGTATGAACCGCATGGTCATTTTTTCATAAGCCGGTACTCCATTTTTCCAGTAATTCTCATTGCGCACCAATTCGAGCTTTTCGCCTTCCACAAACTCCACAAACTTAAAGGGGCCGGTTCCCATTGCATGTCGTGAGATATAGGCACCGCCGTTTTTGGCCTCCATCTCCTGGGTCCATTTTGGATCATAGGGAAAGAGAACATTGAATCGCTGAACCACAAGAGGATAGGGCTCATTCGTAATAATTCGAAACGTCAAATCATCAACAACCTCTACATCCTTAACCCACTTCCAGCCACCGGCTTGGGGACACTTCTGATCCGGATCAAGAATACGGTCCATGATGGTGAATCGGACAGACTCGGCGTTGAAAGGGTTACCGTTGTGGAATGTAACACCGGCTTGGAGTTTAAACTCCCAAGTGTTGGGATCCAGGACCTTCCAGGAGGTAACCAGGTGGGGTTTGAGTTCCCCGGTTTTGGCGTCTCGCTCTAGCAGAGGATCGAATATCATATAAGAATAGTATAGCGCCACCCGAGAGGTGGTTGCATAAAAGTCAACACCCACCGGCACGTCGGCAAGTCCAATCTTGATATGATTCTTATCCGCCCATGCCGAACCCGACACTATCATCAATGCCACAGTTAATAATAGAACAATAACCATCCGAATTTTCTTCATACTAAACCTCCTTTCTAAGTTATGGGCTATGGTAATTGAAGAGGAAAAAGGGTCAAATCTGCTAATGCTCCTTGTTGCTGTTCTCTTGCACTGTTTCTATCAGTTTTTTATGATTCTGAGGGTCTTGTCTAATTGCATTAAGGATCGAGCAGCGTCAGTTTCATGTCATTGACGAGTTTTTCACCACGTCCAAACGCTCGGCTGACAGAAGATTGACCAATACTGAGCATTTTCGCAAGTGCTGAGCCGCTCATCCCCAACTCCCGGATACCCCAGTAACATAACACACTGCGAGCTATTACCCGTTGTCTTTGGGAATTTATGATATCCTGTTTGCTCAAAGAAAACAAATTCGACACCCGCTCAATTGTTTTTTCGATATCATATCCCTGTTCGCGTAATCGAAACCGGCGGTCCATACGTTCGTTTTGCTCATTCAGCACACCAAGCACAAAATCACTGTCTCCCAGGATGCGTTCATCACCCTTCAAATGGATCTTAACTTTTCGAAATGCCTTAACCGCCTGCCAGCCACCGGCTCCAACGGCAAGAATGAGCTACCGACATCGGAACATTGATTTTTAGAACCGCGTTAAGACAACGTTGGTTGGCAGATGAATTCTGATTTTTCTCGAAGAGTATATAAAATCGCGGGAATTTTAATATAAAAACAGCGACATAAATAATAATCATATCGCGGCAGAAAGATCCGAGATGATAGAACACTACCCAAGATGGCAAAAGGCGATTATCAAACAGCTGATGTTAGAAAGGCGAGTATTGCTACTGAGCGGTCCAAGCCACCCAAGCCAATATGATGGGGACAGACTAGTCCCACAGAACCGTATCCCGCCTCCAGTGCTCGTCGTCTTTTTCGGGGTAATCCAGGTTGTAATGAAGTCCTCGACTCTCTTTTCTTAGAGAAGCACATGAAATAATGATTTCCGCCACCAGCGCAATGTTACGGAGCTCCAACAGATCCTTGGTCACAATAAAGTTCCAGTAATATTCTTTTATCTCTTCCTGAATAATATCTACTCTTCGTCTTGCCCGGTCCAGCCGCTTATTGGTTCTCACGATTCCCACGTAATTCCACATAAATCGTCGAATCTCATCCCAGTTGTGAGAAACCACCACCTCTTCCTCGCTGTCAGTGGCACAGCCGGGATCCCATTTAGGAGCCTCTGGGAAGGACTTTCCCCTTTTTGCCTCCAGTTGACGAGATGATGAGATGGTTGCGCGCCTTGCCAAAACAAGGGCTTCAAGAAGTGAGTTGGAGGCAAGACGGTTCGCCCCGTGAAGCCCTGTGCAGGCTACCTCACCGATGGCGTAAAGATTATCCAAATTGGTGAGTCCATTTTCGTTTGTTAACAGACCGCCGCAAATATAATGGGCGGCAGGTACAACCGGTATGGGATCCTTGGAAATATCAATCTGGAACCGTAGGCAAGTCTGGTAAATATGGGGAAACCGGTCTTTGATAAAATCCGGGGATCTTTGGCTGATATCTAAATATACACATTCATCACCAGATTTCTTTAACTCCATGTCAATGGATCTGGCTACAATGTCTCTAAAAGCCAGGTCCTTCAGAGGATGGTATTTTTCCATAAAACGGTTGCCTTTGCTGTCAATCAGAACGCCCCCTTCTCCCCGAACCGCCTCGGAGATCAGGAAGTTTTTGGCCAACGGGTGATACAGGCAGGTGGGATGAAACTGCACAAATTCCATGTTTGCGACCTTAACACCCGCCCGATACCCCACGGCAACCCCGTCACCTGTTGCAATATCCGGGTTTGATGTATAGAGATAGACCTTTCCCGCACCGCCGGTCGCCAGAACCGTGATCCTCGCCAGAAATGTCTTTATCTGTTCTGTCTCATCGTCAAGAACGTATGCTCCCCAGCAAGTTTGGCTGGCCTCACTGGTTATGATTCCCCGTTTGATCAATTTCGATTTGGTTATGAGGTCAATGGCCATGTGGTTTTCAAAAATTTGAATATTTTCGTTTTCCTCGGCTCGATCCAAGAGAATGGTTTCAACCTCATGGCCGGTAAGATCCTTCGTATGTACGATTCGTCGTTTCGAATGCCCGCCTTCACGTCCGAGATCAAGATGCTTTTTGTCATCCGCCCGCCGAGAGAACCGCACGCCCATGGATATGAGTTCATGAATTCTTGCTGGGCCGTCCCTGACAACCATCTTCACAATCTCCTCGCTGCAAAGGCCGTCACCGGATTCAAGGGTATCGCTTATATGAAGATCGAAACTGTCATCAGGATCAAGCACAGACGCTATGCCACCCTGGGCGTAGTTCGTGGAACCTTCCATTTTTTCCTTTTTGGTTACAATGGCCACCGTCCCCGATTTTGCTGCCTCTATTGCAAAGCTGAGTCCCGCAATGCCACTGCCGATAACCAGGTAGTCTGTTTGCATGTCCATTTTTCACCTGTAAGTCCGTAGAATTTAAACTCAAGTTTCGCACCCCTTAGATGCCGATCTGTCGCATCAGATGGGGGCAAATGGGGTGTTTTAAAGGCAAAATAGATTAGAGTGCGGCTCTAAGAACGGCACAAAACAGGTTAACACAGCGACGGGCCTGTGCCAACAACCGCGGGGCACCATCACGGTTTTCCATTGTGCCTGACCCGTCGTAATGGTGATTGGATCAAACTTAGGAACGACAGCATTATTATTTTGCCATTTAAAAACCCCATTCGCCCCCATCCATATTGCATTTTTATCAATTATAGGGTGCGAAACTTGAGTTTATATCATGATCACTTCAAATTAAAACAATGTGTAGAGAGACAAAATTAAATAGGGGATCGGGATCGATTGCCTGCAATAGCCTGCATAAATCGCAGCTTGTTTTCGACCGTTCCGATATCGATCATCGTGTCTTTTTGTCTTCCCACAAGATGTGGCAAATTTGTGCACCACAAATCCTCAGTGTAAATTACTGTGTCCTTTTGTATGTTCCGATGCGCCGAAGCCGGATTCCTTGCCAAAGCGCACTGTCTTGAATACCAGATTCGGACCGAAGATTTCAATAGGCAGGTCTCGCGCGGAGGCATTTGGGTCCTTACCAATCATGATAAAACGGAACATGTTTTTGAGAATGATTATAAATCCCGTCAAAATTGAGACATCATTCCTGTCAAATACCGGGCAGTCAGTGGCTGTCGTTATCCCGGTTGCTTATCGTATACCATTATAAAGCCTGGAGTTCTAACCCCGCTAAACAGTGGATTCGCGTCGAAAATTAGCGAATCTCCATATCGCACAGGAATTTCCCTTTTCAATCGTCACGCATCGGTCCAGGGCGCAACAGTATGGCACAAACCTTGCTTAATGCTACTTTTCAGTAGAGGCATGGATTTTTATTGAAATAAACAAAAGGAGAAGAAGCATGGCTGACGCAAAAGATTATGACAACGCTCAAGAAGAGTTAAGTACCTTGGGAGGACTTCATCCTACGGACAAAACTGCTGCATCGGCGGCAGGCGGGACAGAGGCCGGCAGGCAGGTTAAAAAACCGGTCGCGACACTAAAAAATCCCATAGTAAACGCAGAAAGGGGAACCGGCGACGATGGTGATAGACCGACGGGACCGGTGGGCCTCGACATCGGGACCAGTCACATCGTGGCCGCTCAAAACAAACGCAATTATGTTCATTCCGTTCAAGACCTCAATGCGTTCTTTACGGTGCCCAATGAAAAGTTTGCCAAGGATATCCTCAGTCAAAAAAAGATCAAGTTTTATGAAAATGCGCACGAGTACTATATTATCGGTTCTTCCGCCCAGAGCTTTGCAAACATGTTCAATATGAATACCCGAAGACCCATGAAAGATGGATTTTTAAGTCAAAAAGAACATGTGGGCCTAAGCGTCATCGAGGCCATCGTAGGCTCTCTCGTCCAGAAACCGAAGAATTTCGGTGAAGTTCTGTGTTTTTCAGTCCCCGGCGAGCCCTTTGGCGGATCCGGGTCCATCGTGTATCATGAGTCGGTCATTAAGGGATTTCTTGAGGGTTCAGGCTATACCCCCATACCCATTAACGAGGGGATGGCCACCGTCTTATCAGAACTTTCCGACGATGATTATACGGGTATTGGGATCAGCATGGGCGGCGGAATGTGCAACGTTTGCCTTTCCTACCTCTCTTTTCCGGTCGTAACCTTCAGTATCCAAATGGCAGGAGACTACATCGACGCAATGGTGGGGAAAACCGTTGGGGAACCGGCGGCAAGGATAAAAGCGATAAAAGAGGAGGAGTTGGATCTTTCACATGGCCCTAAAGACCGAGTATCAACAGCCTTACATATTTTCTATGATGAAATCATATTGAAACTTCTCGACAGCCTCCGGCGGGTCATCATATCGACGGACAAGATCCCCAAGATTTCTACTCCGATTCCTATCGTATTGAGCGGGGGCACGGCCATGCCGACAGGGTGCAAAGACAAGTTTGAAGCGATGCTTAAAACCATCGACATGCCAGTGGAGATTTCTGAGGTGCGCCTGGCTGAAGATCCCCTGAATACGACTGCCAAAGGGGCTTTGATCATGGCAATGACAGAAGCGGGGTAGAACGGGTGTCCACAAGGGTTCTCGTTTTTTCAGCCGATGAGCTCAGGGGTAAGATCATAAGAAAAGTCCTGGACCGAAACGGTCTTGAATGTATGTTCTTCAACCGGATTCTGGAAACCGGTGATGATATTGTTCAGCATTCTCCCGATGTGGTGATTGTTGATACGGAAAGCTGCTATCCGGAAGAGATAAACCACCTGAGAAATATTTGCCAAACGCTGAAACATGAAGTTGTGATCGTGTTAGGAAGGGAAACCGTTATTGATCGTTTCAAAGGGCCTCGCATGCGCAAGGTCCTTTGTCTTTTCGATCCCCTTGACCCTGAGCTTATTGCCGTAAAAATCAAGGAAACAGTTTCGCAGAAAGAGAAGAAGGGGAAACTCACCGGAGGCGATATGCTTGAAAAAACCTTGAAGCATTTATTGCACCTGAATTGAACAGATGCGGGATCGGGAGCATGTCCGTGGATAAACGAAAAAATATCACCGCCATCCTCGGGCCGAAGGGGGGCGTCGGGAAAAGTACGATTGCGGCGAATCTTGCCATTGCACTGTCCCGTATGGGGAAAAAGGTTGTCGCCGTGGATCTCGACTTGGGCGCCTCAAACCTGCATGCGATTTTCGGCATGAGGGGGTCACCGAAAAGCCTCAGCGATTTTATCCAAAATAGAGTGAAAAATCTGGCCGATGTTGTTTCGACGACATCCATCGGTGATTTAGGGATCATCTGCGGCGGGGACGACCCGGGTATCGCCAATATGCCGCATCAAAAAAAGATTAAACTTATCCGTCATCTCTCCTCGTTAAACTACGACATAGTACTTCTGGATATGGCCCCCGGGGCTTCGTTCAATGTGGTGGACTTTTCCATCATCGCTCAACAAGCGCTGCTGGTGACAACCTGTGAAGTGCCGTCCCTGCTGAACGTGTACAGTTTTATCAAGTCGGCTGTCTTCAGACGTCTCACATTTTTTCTTAAACACAACAAGTGGTTCGAACTTTTGGAGCTTTTGAACCAGGCAAAGGAACCGGACAAGCATCCCCACCTCAAGACCATGGAAGGCTTTTTCAGCGAGGCCCGCAAGACGGATGCCGCTGCCGCGGATTCGGCAAGAAAAATGCTGGCCCGCATAAAACCGCTTGTGGTCGTCAACAGGGTCCGAACGGATAAAGATGCCAGGGTCGGAGAAGTTATTAAAAATCTTCTGAAAGAGTATCTGAGCATTGAGACCGCCGTGATCATGACGATACGTGATGACAATGCGGTCGGAGATGCCATTGCAAAGTTGAGCCCCATCATGCTTGATGCCCCCAGCTCCCCATTTTCTCAAGATATCCAAGAGATCGCTTCCAGAATCTGTTAGAAGCGCTTTTAAAACCCCGATGCAAAACGGGGTTGTTCGATTATGCGATTTTACCACGTTAACGCATTGGGTGTATCGTATTGAAAGACTATGTGTTTCCAAGCAAGACAATTCTCAAAACAACGTGCGGTCCATTCATTCTATTTTTCCGAAACAGTAATATTATCGACAGATTTTATTAACCAAACATGGCTTTGGCCAGCTTGGCGGCTGTTCCTTTATTCAATTCGGTCCTTACCAGTTCTTCGACAGAAGGTTGATCACCGCGAATCAAAGCTTCTATCATATAATTCGGGTCAAACATGTTTTGCCTCCTCAAACACCATGCTTTCCTTAGTTGTTGTTTTTTGCGTTTTTATGGCAAAATATTTTAATCTGGATATCCAGAAAGCCCAAGTGAATACAAGCGGCTTTGAAGATAAGCCGCTTCGCGGGCGTGCGAAACTCGCGCATAAAGGTGCGTAACACCGAACAGGGCACCGAGATAAACAAAACATCGAGTTAAATAACAAACACTTATGGTTTATAGCAGCACCGTCATGCTGTTCGATGCAACGCACCCTAACGCACTCAGACAGTCACACACCCCCGAATCGGCTCACCTCCAAAGCCTCTTCCCGTCAGTCACTTGGTTTTTGTAGATAACCAGGTATTTTGATTGGTGCAATTTTTCAATTTTCGAATGATTGAATATTTTACTTTAGTTTCGCACTTAATTTTATGGGTTAAGAGAAGGATAACTTTTTGAAGATATATATAAAATAATTGTAAAGCGGCTCCGGTTTTAGTATATTTGAAATCGCTAACTCACCAAAAATACTAAGAAAAGGAACCGCAATGAATTCAAATAGTACATTTTCCCTCTCGTTGCAAAAACAAATTCAACAACAACATGTTGCTATCGATTCTGAGATCAGCCGCGCGTTTCAGGCACTCAACTTCAGATCTCTTCTGAGCCGCAGCGGCATATTAAAACAAAGGGGGTATGCTACACCATTACATTGATGTTTTTAATCGCGTTGCTTCCTTTTTTAAAACGCCGCCTGACTGATTTCTGGAACAGCAAGTGCCTGGAAAATCAAATCGACGCAGAAAAAGACACTTACTGCCGTTTCTTAAATCATGAGCGGTTCAATTGGCGTAAATTCGTATACCTTTTGGCATTAAAGGTTATGGCTCTTTGTAAAGATGTTCCATTGAGAGAAAAAGTTCTGATCGCCGATGATTCGATATCTCCGAAGTCAGGAGAAAACATCGAGCTTCTCAGCTATCATTTCGACCATAAGGTTCGGCGAAGGGAAAGATCCGTTAACCATCATTGAGGATGAATACGAACCCAAATTCGGCCGGGAGACGGCAGAGTGGATTAAAAAGGAAGAACTCAAGCATTACACCCATATTGTTTTGATCGATACAGGGGTTGCTGAAATCGAACCGCTGAGAAAACGCGCCAAAGAGAATGCGGAATTTTTTGAAATGGAATATGTGGAAGTGGAAGGCAAAAGTTTGGATTACTTTGTGAAGCTGGTTCAAGGCCCGTACACCGAGGATGAATTTTTTCAGCTGAAGCCGGGAGAAGCCGTCACCCAGGAGATGTTTCTCGGATAAACAAATCTTATCTAACAATCGATCGATTCCAACGTTCGTCATTCCTTAATAAGGTGCCCCAAATAATCCTTCACCCGATCATCGGTGAGCAATGAATCGAAATCCGGCTGTTGGGTCAATTTTCCTTGATAGACAAAAATATACTGCTCGCAAATTTCTTTCATAAGATCCAGATGAACAGGTTCATTCGGGTGCAGACAAACGAACACCAGGCGATTCTCCCGGCGCAGTTTGTGAAAAAAGTCCAGCATAAAGCCGATATATCCGTCCTGGGTGTTAAACTGGGGTTCATCAAACAGATGGATCATGGGATAGGAACTGTCGGCGGCTTCCAACATAAAACTCGGTCGGGTCTTTTTAAAGTGCCTGACCTGGTAAGACTGGTGGTAATGGATGGCCAACCGGTCCCGCTCACGGTATTTGACGTTGTGGATATCGTGGCCGAGGCACAAGACCTGGCCGCTGGTGGGGCGGTTGCTGCCGGTAATCAACTCGAACAGCGTTGTTTTTCCGGATCCGTTGGGTCCCATCATGCCCACGATGGCCGACTTTTCGATGGTAAAATCGGCCTCGAGCTGAAAAGTGATCCGTTTGTTCAGTCGACCCTGGGTGTAGACCTTCGTGATTTTATCGACAACAAGAAGAGGTGGCTGCCCCATTTTCAAATCCCCAATAATTTTAATCGCAACGCTTCCTCCTCGATCAGTTCCCGGGCATCTCCATCGTGGACAATCTTGCCGAGATCCATGATATATACCCGATCACTCACCTGCAAAGCACTGAGAGCGTTATGTTCCACCAGTAGCACTGAAATTCCTTCTTCCTTGAGACGTGTCACCGTCCCCATAACGTCCTGGGCCACCTTGGGCGCAAGCCCCTGGGTGGGCTCGTCAAATAACACCAGACCCGGGGCGCCAAGCAGGGCACGCGAGATGGCAACCATCTGCATTTCCCCACCGGAAAGGTTTTCACATTCCCGATCCATCAAATACTCAAGGGCGCTGAACAGCTCGAAAATCTCATTCATCTGCCACGCACGGAAGCGGCTGCGCTTGTTGGCAATGGATAGGTTGCGACGGACGGTCAGGGTCGGAAAAATGCGTCGGTCGTCCGGCACCCAGGATATTCCTGCCCGCGCGATTTCATGGGTCGGTCTGGCAGTAATTTCCTGACGATCGAATAATATTTTACCCTCCCGAGCAAGTGTAAGTCCCAGTATGGAACGCAGCGTGGTGGTTTTGCCGGCACCGTTGGGACCGAGAAGGCTGACCACCTCGCCTCTGCCCACAGAAAGCGATACATTATACAGCACCTGAGTTTCGCCATAGTAGGTGTCAATATTTTTGACTTCCAGAATCATACCAGTTTCCCTAAATTAGAGGCCTGTACCCATTTATTCGCTCTTAACTCATCAGGGGTACCTTCGGCAATGACCTGCCCCCAGTGGACCACCGATATGCGATCTGCCAGATCGAATAAGAACTTCATGTCATGCTCTATAATGACCATGGTATAGTGACACTTGAGTTCCCGCACCAGATCTGCCAGCCGGCCCATGATGTTCGAACCCATGCCGGATGTCGGCTCGTCCAAAAAAAGAATCCGGGGTTCAGTCGCCAGAGCGACCGCAATCTCCAGCGCCCGGCGGTCACCGTAGGAAAGCCGTTTGGAGGGCTCGAGTTCCTTACCGTTGAGGCCGACCTGTTTCAGCACCGACACAGCTTGATCGATCGCAACGTTGTCTTTTTCTACATCACGGATCATGTTGTAGCCTCTGTCCCTTACCTGGGGCACGGCGATGAGCACATTTTCAAGGGCCGTATATTCGTCGAACAGGTTAATCAACTGAAAGGACCGCGACACGCCCTTTTGGGCAATCACGCGGGGCGGAAGCCCGGTAATATCTTCGCCGTCGAAAATCACCTGTCCCCTGTCGGGCTTGTAGTGGCCGGTGAGCACGTTGAAGCAGGTTGTCTTGCCGGCACCGTTGGGCCCCATGATACCGCAGAGTTCGCCTTGCATAAAGGCAAGGTTGATTTCCTCCAATACCACCTGATCACCAAACCGTTTGTGAATATGACGCGCTTCAAACAGAGGTGTTGCGGTCATAAGTTATCTCCTTAAAGATGGAAGTGGACTCGCCTCCACGGATTCTTTACGAGATCTTCTGGAGCGGGTGAGATCCTGCCAGATGCCCGCAAGCCCTTCAGGCTTAAATAACACCACCACGATAAACATCAGGCCATACCAGAGCAGCCAGGTTTCGGTTAACGCTCCGAGGATGTCACGGGCCACAAAGAAAATGATCGTTCCCAGGACCGGCCCCCAGAAGCTGACAAAACCTCCGCCGATAAGGGTCATCATCACGACTAAACCGGATACCTGCAAACTCATTACGTCCGGATAAGCGCTTCCCTGGGCCATGGCAAAAAGGCCCCCGGCCAATCCCGCAATTCCCGCCGAAATAGTAAATACCAGGAATTTGAATAACCTTACGTTGTATCCGATAAATCCGGCCCGCATCTCGTTTTGCTTAATGGCTTTAATGACTTTACCGAAGGGCGAATGGATCAGCCGCCACAGGGCAATGACCACGATGCAAAAAAAGACAAGGGCAAAATAATACAGGGCCTCGTTTTCTTTGAGGCTGATCGAAAAGACATCCGGCCGGGGAATGTTTTGAAGACCGTCCTCGCCGCCGGTGACGGCGTGCCATTTGACGGCCGTAAACCAGAATACCTGTCCGAACGCGATGGTCATCAGCGCGAAGTAAATTCCGCGTCGATGGGAGATGAACGTGGCGACCATTGCCCCGGCCACGCCGGCTGCCAGGATTGCAAAAGCAATCCCCAACCATATGTTCGTCATCACATGATGCTGGGCCAGTCCAAAGGCATAGGCACCAATTCCAAAATAAGCGCCGTGTCCGAAGGAGGGCTTGCCCGTATAACCTAAAAGAAGGTTAAAGCCCAAAGCATAGATCATCCATATCAGGACTTCCACTCCGAGATACTGGTAAAGTCCGACCGCTTCGATCCAAAACGGAGCGGTAACTAGCACCGCAAAGGCGATCAACATCTCTACAGTCACCCATCGGCCGATACGCGCGCCAATGTCAGCCATAAATTTATGCCTCCAGAATACTCTTTTTGCCGAACAGTCCGCGTGCTCGAATGGTAACCACCGCGATCAAAAGCAAATACATGGACAGCAGCGACCATTCGGAAGCAAAGCCGGCGGTGATGCCCACGGCCAGGCCGACCAGGACACCGGCGACAACAGCCCCCCAGAAACTGCCCACTCCCCCCAGCGTAATGATCAAAAAGGCGGGGATGACGGCATCCACCCCAACATGGGGCCGCAGCCCCCAGATCGGTGACATGATAATGCCGGCAATCGCAGCCAGGGCGGTTCCGAATCCGAACACAAACAGCCGCAGGCGGGTTAAGTTGATACCCAGTGCCCGCACCATTTCAGAATCGTGAGCGCCGGCTTTGATAATGGCTCCATAAGGCGTCCGTTCCAAAAACAGCCAAACCAGCACAATAATGAAGATGGCAAAAGCACTGGCGAAAAATTGATATTTGGAGTAAATCATCCCACCGAACAGAAAAGGCCCCACAAGAACCGGCGGCACCTGCAGCATCTGTTCTGCCGATCCCCACACGACCCGAATGGACTCTTCCAGAACCATCGCCGCACCGAAGGTCAGCAAAAGCCCGTAAAGCGGATCCTTCCCATAGGTGGGACGCAAGCAGACTTCCAGGACCATTCCCACCACGGCAACGAGAGCCGGGGCCAACACGATGGCCAGCACATAGCGTAAAACAATTGGAAGACCCAGGTACCAGCTCCCAAAGGCGCCGAGCCAGGGAACATGGGGAGATATCACCACCATTGCCAGGTAGGCACCGAGTGCGAACAAAGATCCATGGGCCAGATTGATCAGCTCCATCACCCCGATAATCAGCATGAAGCCCAGAGCGATCAGTGCAAATAACAGGCCCAGGCTGAGCCCGTTTACAATAAACGGCAGAAGACCAATAATGAAATCCATTGTATCAAATCACCTTCAACGAGGCATCTTCTATAATTGTGCGTTAAATCGTCAATTAGAAAATTTTTCTTTGGGGCTTTCCCGCAGGGTAAACAACAGAACGAGTTTCTTACTGATTGTGGATGTCATTTCCTATCACTTGTCCTGTTGTTTATGCAACGTTAGGGTTTATCCGGCCCCGATGTGCCGGAGCCGGATAAAATCGGGTGCATCAGCCTTCATAGGTCGGCGTTTCCGCATAAGACTCCATCTTGCAGACAGCCATCGCATCCGTGTCTTCAACGTCACTCGGCGCGACATTGCTTAATATCTTGAACATCGCATTTTTGTCTTTTTCCCATAGCGCCTCATCATTCGCCGTTGCCAGGTAGACGGTCTGTTGCATCTGATGGTTGGCACCCATGTATGCGTCGTGATGCTGCATGCGATCCCGGGCCGAAACCTTAATCCCTTCGAGTTGTTTGATGACCTTTAAGTTGTTGGTGGTACCGGCACGCTCAACCGCACTCAAGAGTTCTTTGGTACACATATAGCCGTTGTAGTACACATTGCCGGGAGCCTTCATGGTCGTGTCCGGATACATCTGGCGATAGCGCTGGACGAATTCCTTTACTCCCGGAAGATCCAGATCGTAGTACCACGTGGTACCGAAAACACCGAACAGGTTATCAATCGGCAAGCCGTAGACATCCGGCCAGTCCTGCTGGTTGTTGATCCAGGCCGGCTTTTTTCCCATGCCCATCTGGGCAACCTGCTGGCGCATCACTTTCGAGTCATCCCCGGCCACGGCGGCCGCCACCACGTCCGGCTTGATCTGCTGGATTTTCAGCAGATAGGAGGTGAAGTCCCGGGTGCCCTGGGGCACGAGCAGTTCGTCGACGATCGTGCCACCGAAAGCGTTCACCAGCTTGCGGGTAGACTTCGAGGTATTGTGTCCCCACACATAGTCGTTGGTCAGCAGCAGCCATTGATTGCCGACCTTTTCGATGGCGTTTTTTACAGCCGCCTTGGCAAAATTAGTCCCGTTGCCGTCCCAAACAAATTTGACCCGATGGCAATTCTCACCGGATTCCGTCGGAGAGCTGGAGTTGCTGTTCATATAAACCACGCCGTATTTCTGAGCGACCTGGGAGATGGCGTTTGCAACCCCGGAACTAAGCGCCCCTATTAGAAAGGTTACCTCGTTGCGGGTGATCATGCGCTCGGTGACGCGACTCCCTGTAGCGGGGTTGCTCTCGGTGTCGATATGCATGTAATCGATTTTGCGCCCCAGGACACCGCCTTTTTTGTTAAATTCGTCAATGGCCATCATCATACCGCGACGGTCGGAGGCCCCGCTGTTGGCAAACTGTCCACTGGCGTCGGAAGTCATGCCGATCAAAATCGGCTTATCGGTCTTAGACGCATAGACCCGGTTATACTTCCAGGGACCGTAAAAAACTGCGCCGGTACCGGCCGCCGCCAGTCCTGCCCTCTTAAAGAATTGCCGCCGTGAAATCTTTTTCTCTTTCATACTTTTCCTCCTTTCTCATGTGGTTGGCATTTCGGGTTCGAACGAAAACTCTGGTTTCTTGCAGGTTGGATTGAGCCCCGCCCCGGCGGGATTAATGTTGGGTTTCTTCCCTCAACCCAATCTGCGAATTATAGGGGCTCACAAATCCGTCGGCGACGGATCAAAGAGCGAAACCCAACAAATTCGTCGAGTGGATTTTCGTTCAGCTGCCGCTACAACTTTATGCGGAACCGAAGAGTCAAAATCCAAACAATCTCCTTCTTCAACAAGGTATTCATCGTTGCCGTAATAGAAAGGGATAGGGATAAGATCTTGCTTTCTATGCGATAGTGTATGGTGAAAGGGTGGTTGTTTGTCAAGAAAAAAGCGCACTACATGTTGTTTAGCCGAAATGGGATTTGGATGGCAGTTAAAAGCGGCTGCCGATCAAACTTGAGATATCCATATCGCGGTCAAACGGACACTTCAGCTTTCCTCACTATTGCGTTTAATGAATGCGTGGATTGCCAGTTACGATCCCCGGTGAGTTAGATTTACGAAATAAATCGTGAAGAATTAAAACACTTTTCAGAATTTAGGTTTCTCCAGTACATCGCAACAATTGATAGATGCCAAATTGTCCATATTCCTAGAATCGGAATCATAACTTTTCGGTACCCTCAAAAACTTGCGATGTACAGAACGAATCTTACATCAAAAGATTCAATGGAATTGATGAATTGTTAGAATTTAGGCTGAAACACCCCAACCCAATATCTTGTGGTTCGGTATTTGAAAGATTTGGCCCTATTGCTTGGTGGTTACATCAAGGGCTTATCATACGTCTTAGACACCCTTTCCAGAGAACTTGGAGTGCTGTCTTATCCGCGCGCGCGCGGGGGGTGGACGTCGTCTTTATCTACAATCTCTACCCGAAAGCCTTGTTCGGCCTCGTGGTGAAAAAAGAATCATCCTACAACCAGGCCGGTGACCTGAAGGGGACGGTGATCGGTGTCGGCACCGCGGACGGCAGCGAGGTGACCTTCGTCCGCCCCATACTGAATGAAGCGGGCATGGTCGAGGGTAAGGACTATACGTTCCTGCCCGTGGGCGACGGTGGGCTGGCGGCTGCAGCCTTTTTGCGCGGGGATATCAAGGCGTACGCCGCCGGGGTACCTGACGCCGCGATCATGCATGCCCGGGGCCTGATGCTACGCGAGATCACGCCTGAAAAGAATCTCGCCTATTTTGGCAACGGCTTCGCCACGTTGGCCTCCTTCATGAAGGAAAACCCGCAGGTCATCGAGGGGTTCGGCCGAGCCATTGTCCGTGCGGCCGAGTTTTGTAAGGTCCCGGCCAACCGGGAGAAGGTTCTCCAGGATGCCAAGAAGGGAAACCCGCAGGAGGCTGAGGACACCGCCCTGGCCAACGCACTGTTCGACAAGGTCATCGAGCGCCAAACACCGCTGGATCTGTCGAAAGGTTGGGGCTACCAGCCGGCGGAAGGGTGGAAGCTCTGGCACGTGGGGCAAGTCGAATCGGGCGCTCTGAAGGCCCCCCTCCCGGACCTGGAAGCAGCCTATACCAATAAGTTCATCAAGATATGGAATGGTAAATAATAATGTCCATGGAAGTTGCGTGTTCACCGGCCGGCCTCCCTGGCCGGCCGGTTTACGAATTGCTCGGGGTAAGCAAGACCTTCGCCAAGCGCAACGTGCATGCGCTCGACAATATTGACCTGAGCTTGACCGAGGGGGGCTTCTCTGCGATCATCGGCCCGAGCGGTTGCGGGAAATCGACGCTGCTCAAAATCATGGCCGGGCTGCTGTCGCCATCAGAAGGCAGCGTGGTGCTATCCGGCGAACCGGTGACCGGGCCGCGGCGGGACATCGGGATGATGTTTCAGCAGGCCACCCTCTTCCCCTGGCGAACCACGATCGAAAATGTCGTCCTTCCGATCGAGATACGCGAGGGAAAGCGCGCCGCCTTGGCCAAGTACGGCGATGCCAAGGCCTTGCTCGAACTGGTCGGCCTGCAGGATTTCGAACAGGTCTACCCCAACGAGTTGTCGGGAGGGATGGCCCAGCGCGCGGCGATCTGTCGGATGTTGATCACCGAGCCGACCGTACTGGTCTTGGACGAACCGTTCAGCGCGCTCGACGAGTTGACCCGGGACTTCATGAACATGGAGCTCCAGCGGATCTGCCAGGAGCGCAATGCCACGACTTTCCTCGTCACCCACTCGATCCCCGAGGCCGTCATCCTTTCCGATGTGGTCTACGTCATGTCGCCGCGGCCCGGGTGCATCGCCGAAGCAGTCCCCGTCGATCTGCCCCGTCCGCGGACCTTGGAAATGATGGTCGCGCCGCGCTTCGGTGAATTCGTCAAACGGATACGCGAGTTACTCGACAAGGGAGCATTCCTATGACCCATCCCCAGAAAACGGTTGAAAAGTCGGCCGTGCGTCAGACGACCGTGACCGAGAGCGTGGCCTGGATCGACCGGATCCCCCGCCCGGTGGCCATGGTGCTGCTGATGGTGATTTTCCTCCTCTTGTGGCAACTCGTCTATGAACTGCGGCTGATCTCGCCCATCATCCTTTCCACGCCGCTCGAGACGATTTATGACCTCTTCTACGTCGGGAAAAACATACTTTCCGGTGATTACATGCTGGTCGCGCTGTGGGTAACCACCCAGGAGGTGCTGCTCGGCTTTGCGATCGCGATTGCCCTCGGCTTTCTCCTCGGGCTGCTTGTCGGCGAGACGGCGTTCGGCGAACGGGCGGTGTTGCCTTACTTGGTTGCGATCAACGCCATGCCCAAGGTGGCCTTCGCGCCCCTGTTCGTATCCTGGCTGGGTTTCGGCATCGCCTCGAAGGTGGCGCTGTCCTCCTTCATTGCGATCTTCCCGGTCATTGTGGGCACGGCGGCCGGGCTGCACGCCACGGACGAGAATGAACGCATGCTTTTCCGCACCATGGGTGCCACCCGCTGGCAGACGCTTGTCAAGCTAAAGCTGCCCACCGGCATGCCCCACTTCTTTGCCGGCTTGAAGAATGCGGCGGTACTCGTGGTGGTCGGCGCGGTAGTGGGGGAGTTCCTGGGCGGCGGCAAGGGGTTCGGGGAGCTCATCCGGGTGGCCGCGTCCCAGCTTAACACGCCGCGGGTCTTCTCACTGATCATCTACCTGAGCTTTCTGGGACTGGCGACCTTCTGGGCCGTAATCTGGCTGCAACACAAGCTGGTCTTCTGGCACAAGGAAACCGTGGCCGAACAGACCTTCGAGTAGCAGCGGGCAAAAAGCGAATGGGGCATTAGTTTTCAGCGCCAGTTTCAGCGATTATGAAAACGACTCCCCGGCTTCTCTGAATGATTCTCCGAGCAATTCTGGTCCCGGATCGCCGCGGTTGTCTTCACAAGATAAGGTTCACCCGGAAACAACCGGGTTGCTGAGCGTCTGCATGCCTTCGATTGCGACCTCTATGATATCCCCGGATTTAAGAAATATGGGTGGTTTGCGGGCAAAACCGACCCCGCTGGGGGTTCCGGTCAGAATCACGGACCCGGGCAACAGCGTCATGTCCGTGGTGAGATAGGCAATAATTTCAGCCACGCTGAAAATCATATCCGACGTGCTGCCATTCTGCATGATCTCCCCGTTGAGCAGACATTGCAACTTAAGCGATTGCGGGTCGGGAACATCGTCAGGAGTAATCAATTCAGGCCCCAAGGGGCAGAAGGTATCGAAGCTCTTGCCCCGGGCCACCTGACCCGCGCCGGCGTGTTTTTGCCAGTGCCTGGCCGATATATCGTTGGCCGGCACGTATCCCCTTACATACTCAAGCGCCTCGGCAGCGGGCACATTCTTGGCCCGCCGACCGATGACAACGGCCAGTTCGGCCTCCCAGTCCACCTGGGGCGGGTCCAGACATGAATCCGGGATGACGATGGGGTCTCCGGGATGGTTCACCGAGGCGGGGTTTTTGAAAAAAAGGACCGGGTTATTCGGTTTTTCGAAACCGGCTTCCCTGGCATGTTGATAATAATTGAGGCCGATGCACAGGATGGCAGCCGGCTCCAGCGGCGCCAGGATTTTTTTTGCATGGACCCGACGTCCGGTATCCGTGAATTCTCCGAATAACTCGCCTTCCAGAAGAAGTGCGTTGCCGTCGTTATAGGAGTGACCGTAGCATAGGCAGTCATGTTCATCGAGAAAGCGAATGATTTTCATCTGATACCCCTTTCACCAGTCCTGTCTTGAATTTAGGCTGCTTACCGATTGCTTCTGCCGCGAAGTATAAAAAGCCGAGGGAGAAAAAAGCATCGGAATCCACCCACTAATGATAAGACATTGCTATTTTAAAGCGGATAAATCAAAAATGGCGAATTGTGTATCGGCTCGAGATGCGGCCCAACATATTGAAGCACCCATTGACAAAAACAATAATTATCCGAATAACCAAGAGGGGTTTGGTTGTCAATATAAATTTTTTGCGCCGGGGTTGAAATTTCAGGCCAATTTGAACATAGCTCTCCGGATTGGCTGCGGTCAATTTCTTTTTTAAGGTAAGTTTCAATCGGATAATCGGCATCGATCAGGTAATCATCTGCTCTTGAGGCACGAAGTGAAGATTTAGCGCTAAAAGACGCCCGGAAGCTGAGATACAGAAAGGATATTCACCACTAGGGAATTTTAAATAACAAAAATAGTTCTACATTGGCACACCACAAGATATGGGCCAGTTGAATTATCCAACAAATGATCATTCTACAGGGATGTAACCTGTTTATCCAATAAATCCTGTTCAAATTAACCAAACATGGCTTTGGCCATCTTGGCGGCTGTTCCTTTATTCAATTCGGTCCTTACCAGTTCTTCGACAGAAGGTTGATCACCGCGAATCAAAGCTTCTATCATATTTTTCGGATCAAACATG
>DUZK01000038.1 GCA_013349495.1 Deltaproteobacteria bacterium | reverse complement strand
TTTGGAGACCCTGATTGAACAGGTCATCTGGATTCAAAACAAAAACCACAAGGCAGCCTTGTCACATCGACGCAGGCGCGAACGTGAACTTCTTGAATTGAGTTAAATAACGTTGTAGGGCTATGAACTATGAACTTTGAACCCTTACAAAAGGAGATGTCTTATGAGTTACAAATTGCACCACATTCACATACTGTGTAAAGATCTGATCGGTATGAGAGATTTCTTTGTTGATACGTTGGAAGCCAAATTAATCGAAATGAAACAATTCGGAGGCGCCGATGGAGCCTCTTTAGACTTAAAAGGTGTAACGGTCAATCTGCGCGTCGGCCAGGCAGGGGAAAAAATAGCTAAAGACCCTGACGGCAAAGTTTACGGCTATCATCACGTGGGTCTTCAGGTGGAAGATCTTGATGCCGCGTATGAGAAGCTGACGGACAAAGGGTACGTTTTTTCAGTTCCCCCTAAAGATCTCCCGGGTTTGCGTATCGCCTTTTTCGACGGGCCGGAAAACGTCACCTTTGAACTGCTGCAACCCGTGAGTTAAATAGGGCGCAGATATACACGGATAATATATTTTCTGGTTATTTAAAAATCCGGATCATCTCCAAAACAGTTGTTGTGATCCTGAGGGTTCGAGGGGCCAAGGGTTCAAGGATTCAAGTGAGAAACTCTATAATTTCAGTAAGTTTTAAATTTAAGGCGAAGTCCATACCGTGAATTTGAAGTTTTGCATATTCGCCGATCCATCTCTAAAAAACGGTATGTGCGGTGGGAGAAGGGATCCAATTCCTTGCTATCGGTGTACTAAAAACCCTCGACCCCTTGGCCCCTTGAATCCTTGAACCCTTGAACCCTTTTCTCCAATTGGAGAAAAACCATAAGATCTCAGTTACGCGATACTGGCGTCAAACAGTTTCCGATCTCGAAATTCTTCCTGCTTGGCGTCGTTCCATTGCGACACCGGCCGTAAATAGCCCACCACCCGGCTGTAGACCTCGCATTTCTGAAAATTCCTTAAGGCGGAATCTTTTTGAAAGCAGGGGTCACATTTCAGAAAAAAGTTTTGGGGGGCCGGTTCGTAAACGCTTCCGCCACTAATATGGATGCCGTCTTCCATGGGAGTTGCCGAAACCTCCATGGTGTCCCCACAATCATGACAGGCGCCGTTCCATGACAGGATGTCCTTACCCGGATTTTCTTCAAACAATTCGTGTAGTCGCTGAACAGTCATCGTAGCCATCGCATTCACCTTTCTGCAATCGTTCAAAATTAATAACAGAGTTCACAACAAACGAAATTAAATCAAGCTAAAACATTATATATTGTATGTCAAGTAAAAGAAATTACAATATATTGTGGTTTCATGATAACGCCTTCGACTTGCATTGAAAACCGAAATCAATTAGAAAGTGCAATACAATAGGACTTAAGTTTCGCACCCTGGAATTGACACAGATCCATTAAGGTATGGAATAGGCGTTGGAGGTGAGCCGAATCGGCGAAACTTGGCTCACTGGATAACCAGATAAAGGAATTCAAGCGAATGCAGGAAAATACAGAACCGATTGCACGGCTGATTCATGATGAAAAAGAAATCATTCTTGTGGGGACCGCTCACATATCCCGGCAGAGTGCTCAACTGGTCAAAAAGGTAATTGAAGAAGAAGCACCGGATTCCGTTTGTGTGGAGCTTTGCCCCTCCCGCTACCAATCCATCCGGCAGAAGGACCGATGGCGGGAAATGGATATCATTAAAGTCATTAAGGAGAAAAAAGCGTTCCTTCTTCTATCGAATCTGCTTCTGGCATCTTTTCAGAAAAGAATAGCCAAAAAATTCGATGTTATCCCCGGTCAGGAGATGATCCAGGCCATTGATTCCGCCGAAGCCATGGGTGCGAACATTCATCTTGCGGATCGGGATATCCGGATAACCCTTTCCAGAACTTGGCGGGTGATGGGAATCTGGAGCAAGATCAAGCTCCTTTTCAGTATTATCATGTCTTTGGGAGAAATCGAGGATATAAAAGAAGAAGATATAGAAAAGATGAAGCAGGCCGATGTTTTGGAATCGCTTCTTTCGGAAGTCGGAAAATCGATGCCGGTTCTTCGCAGCATATTAATTGACGAGAGGGATCAGTATCTATCTCAGAAAATTAAGACTGCTCCGGGTAAGAAAATCGTCGCTGTGGTGGGGGCGGGTCATGTCCCCGGAATCAAGAAGTACTGGGCCGATGATATCGATACGGAAGCACTGGAAAAGCTTCCTCCCAAACGGAAAGCAACCGGTATCATCAAGTGGCTCATACCATTAGCCATCCTTGGCTTGTTGATATACGGATTTTACCGGGGCGGTTTCAATGCCGGAACCCATATGATCACCTGGTGGATTGCAGCCAACGGACTTCTGGCAGGCCTTGGGGCGGTTCTTGCCCTGGCACACCCCCTGACCATCCTTTCGTCTGTTTTAGCGGCCCCCTTAACCTCATTAAATCCCATGATTGCAGCCGGTTGGGTAGCCGGTCTGGTGGAGGCGTTTTCCAGAAAACCTAAAGTCAAAGATCTGGAAAGCCTGTCGGAAGATATTCTTTCGGTCAGGGGGTTCTGGAAAAACAAGGTCACCCGAATCCTCTTGGTGGTGGTGTTCACCAATCTGGGCAGCTCAATCGGAACCTTTGTGGCCATTCCGTTGATGGCAAAGGTTCTGGAATAAAACGGGAGGCAGATGATTTACTTCTGGACACCAGGCGTGACCAAAAGACTTAAGGGAATCGGTCTTGCCGGCGGGCGCGTGGTCATCCATGGAAGCGCTTCCGGCACGACATCAAATTCATTCATTAGGATCATGGCGATGGTTGGGAAGCAGTTCGTGCCCTGGCAGTAGCCCATACCGGCCCGGGTTCTTTTTTTGATATCGTTGGGATTAAGCGTCCCTTTCCTGATTGAATCCCGAATCTCTCCGGCGGTCACCCCTTCACAGCGGCATATTATGGTATCATCGGATATGTCGGAATAAAGATCCGGTTCGATCATATAAATGCGATCCATGGCATGTCGAAATTTTCGCAAGGCGCTCAGCTTCTTACGAACCGGACGGGCGGCCCTCTCTGCATCGGCGGTTGAAATACCACCGGCATGTGCACCGGCAAAGAGACCGGCAATGGCGCCCTCACATGTTGCCACCAAAACACCGGCAACGCCGGCCCCGTCTCCTGCCACGAATATCCCCGGTTTGTCGGTTTCCATATTATTACCGGAGACGGGCGCCCAGCAGCCGGTAAGCGCATCGTATTCATGCCTGCACCCGAGCATGTGAGTCAGCCAGGTATTCGGAATCAGTCCGTAACCGATACAAACCGTATCCACTTCGAAGACTTGACGTGTCCCCGGGACACGATTGAGCCGGTCGTCAATTCTTTCAACAACGGCCACCACCACCGATTCCCTGCCTTCTATTCCGGCTAAAACGGATGATTTCAACAGCGGCACGCTTTCACGCTTCAATCGCATGAGATACTTGAGCCCCTGAAACATGAGCCCGGGTTGGCGGATCAGATCAAAAATATAAGACCCGCGAATAAGATGGGAAACAGATTCGGCCACAGCCACGATCTTCATTCCAGCATCCAGCATTTGATCGGCAACAACCAATTGAAGCGGACCGGTCCCTGCCAGGAGAACACGGTTTCCGGGCAAAATCCGCTGGCTTTTCAATAACGTTTGAGCGCCGCCCACGGTCATCACTCCGGGCAATGTCCAACCCTCTACCGGAAAAGGCCGTTCATATGCTCCGGTTGCAACGATCACCGCCTTTGCATGAATGAGAATGAGCTTATTATTTCTCTCCACAGCCAGTTGGTTCGATTCAAAGACCGACCATACCAGGGCATCGTTCCAGATGGTAATGAACTGAGATAAATCCGCTGCCTGCTTGAGCAGCATCCGACCGTCGGCATAATCCGCACCTAATTTCGAAGCCTGCTCGACTTTGAAAGCTGGCGGCAGCTGCCGGTATATTTGCCCTCCAGCCACGCAATTTTCATCGATAACAAGTACCTGAATGCCGAATCGAGCTGCAGCGATGGCAGCGCTCAACCCTGCCGGCCCTCCCCCGACAATCACCAACGGAATTTGAAATTGTTCCGACTCGGCGGGTACCGGCATAGTCGATTCGACGGTAAACTTTCCAAACCCGTCTTGCAGTGTGATCTCCATACCCGATTCAACCGGTGTCACACAGGCACGAATGTTCGGCTGTCCGCCTACGGTTACCAGGCATCCATAACAACTCCCCATACCGCAATATAGTCCCCGGGGATCATGAGGGTGCGGGGCATATCGTATTTTTCGAACTCCGGAAGCAGTTAAAACCGCTCCGATGCTCTCCCCTTCATGTGCTCTGATGTTAACCCCGTTTATCTTCACGGCGATGGCCTTGCCCCTTGCCACACCGGCTTCAAACCGTTTATTTAAATGGGTCGGTATTTCAAACATCAGCTTCTTTTCCCCGGCTATTTTTGTTTATTCTTTTGAAAACGTTTAAGTTGAAATGCCTCTATCGATAATTCGGTTGTCCCATCTGCTATTAACTCACTTACCGCCTTACCGGTACTGGCGCTATACCGCATACCGGTTTTTCCATGACCGGATGCGATAATGATTTTCGGACAACCCGGAATCGGGCCGATTATCGGAAGCTCATCACCGCTGATGGGGCGGAAACCTGCAAAAAACCGAATCGCCCGAAGACGGCCCAGAATCGGTACCGCCCTTGCGGGAACATCGGTGAAGGCTGCCATCTTTTCAAAAGTAATACGGTCTTCAAAACCCGCAAACTCCGTTTGGCTGCCCAGATAAAAATTACCGCTTTCCGTCTGCCTGAGATAGACGTGATTCGAAAAGGAAAGCGAGAGATTCGTCAACCGATCACAGGCTTCGGTGAGGATGGCTTGACCCCTGGCCGGCACGATCGGCACCGCTATATCCACTGACTTAAACAGCTGCGGTGTCCAAGCCCCTGCTGCAGCCACCACCCATTCGGCATGAAAGTCGCCTCGATTGGTCACCACACGATCGATGCGCCCCTTCTGCACGATAATATCCTGGACCTCAACGCCATACTCGACCTTGCCGCAGCGCTGCGCGGCAGCATCTAAATATCCCGCGCAGAGACGAAACGGATTCACATGATAACTGACCGGATTATAAAAGGCAGCCGCCACGCACGGGCTCAACAGGGGTTCAAGGCGCCGGGCTTCAGATCCGTCCAGCAATTTACCGTCAATTCCCATCAGCCGGGCGTGTTCATAATATGACCGGATCTCTTGAACTTCCTGTTCATTTAGCGCGACAAAAAGAGAACCGCCGCGGATCATCTCCATCGGTTTTTCAAAATCCTGCTCCAAATTCTCTATTAATCGGTGGCTTTCCATGTTGAACGGACGAAGCGGTTCCGGTGTTCCACTGGTTCCGCCCACACTGATAATGGCAGCGGTTGCCCCGGTAGCGCCGGCACACAGGTGAGATCGTTCGAGCACCAGAACGCGAATCCCTCTACGGGAAAGATAATAGGCACAGGCCGTTCCGATAACTCCGGCGCCGATAATGATAACGTCTGCTTTCATAACTTACTACCAAGTGCATAATATACCACCCGCTGTGCTCGAGGCACTGAGTTCACAGAGGGTGTTAATGTTCTTTTATTTGCCGGGAGATACCGGCAAATAAAAATGGTCACGCCTTCGGCATATATAGGATTTAACAATAAACCCGGAGGGTTGAGGGCTTTTTCCGATCGGTCGTCTCCCCGATCGGAAAAGAATAAACTTTCTCTGTGCCCTTTGTGTCTCCGTGGTTAATTTGATGTAATAAGCTTCCAGATCTTTACCCGAACCGCTCAACACCAAAAGCCTTAATTGGAAGCGTGGTCTTTCCGGTCGATATAAATTCGCTGACAGCCTTTCCGGTGCCTGCGCTGTAACACATTCCGTTTCGACCGTGGCCGGAAGCAACAACCAGGCGGGGACAACTGGGCAGCGGCCCGATGATGGGTCGTTCATCTGCACTGAGGGGGCGAAACCCGGTGAAAAACCGTATGACTTTGAGTTTACCGATAAGCGGTACCGCCCGACTGAACTCTCGTGAATAGACAGTCATTTTATCAAGGGTAATACCGGAATCGAATCCGACAAACTCCGTATGGCTGCCCAAATAGAAATTACCCCTTACCGTCTGTTTGACATACAGGTGATCGGGGAAAAAAAGAATCCGGCCGGTCATCGCCTCGCATGGCTCGGTGATGATGACTTGTCCTCGAGCAGGTTCAATGGGAATCTCAATACCGGTTTTGGCAAGTATTTGCGGTGTATGGGCCCCGCCGGCGACCACTACCCAATCCGCATAATAATCGCCCTGATCCGTGATCACACGATCGACCCGACCGTTTTTTGTTGTTACCTCATGAACGGTGATTCCGTATTCCACCCTGCAACCCCGGTGTAAAGCCGCATTCAAATAACCTTCGCACAACCGAAACGGGTTGACATGGAAGTCTTTGGGATTGAAATAGGCTGCCATGACTTGTGGACCCAATATCGGCTCAAATCGATGCACCTCCTCGCCCTCCATGAATCTGAAGCCATCACGGCTTTCTTCGGTTCGATCAAAATAGCGCCGCAACTCCCTGTATTCATTTTCATTGGTGATGGCATAAAGGGAGCCTCCCTGAATCATTTCTATGGGCGGGTCAAAAGCATTCCCGAGTTCGCGTATCAGTTCGTGGCTTTCAAAACGGAGGAGATCCAGAGGGTCTGAAGTCGGATGGGTACTGCCTATAGTGATTAACGCGGCACTTGCCCCGGAAGCACCGGCACATAGGTAATGCCGCTCAAGAACCAGGGCTTTTATTCCGAGGCGAGAAAGAAAATAAGCACAGGCTGTACCGATGGCACCTGCTCCGATAATGATCACCTGTGCATCTGTTTGGGTCATTGTGATATGGTATTAAAATGATTCACCGCAGAGCCGCAAAGATCGAAGAGAAATTTGTCTTTTTCGTTTGTCGCTGAGACGCCGACAAACGAAAACCATCTTGCCTCCGGCAATCGGCTCACAAACAACCTTACCCGAAGGGCGTAGGTTTTATTTCTTTTCGCCCTTCTCAGCGAAAAGGAATAAGAAAAACATCCTCCGCGAACTCTGTGCCTCTAATGAGCGAAGCGAATGGGCGGTGAATAAGTCTGTTATTCAGAGATTTGTTGATGAACCAATCTGCCCTTCAATATCACCGTTTCGATGTTTTCCAGGGACCGGATGTCTTCCAGGGGATTTCCTTTTACGCCGATAATGTCGGCTGATTTGCCGGGTTCCAGAGTTCCGATTTCATCCTCTAAACCACACACTTGCGACCCGTATACAGTGGCTGCCTTCAACACATCACTGTTTGAAGCCCCTAGGTCCGCCAGAATTGCCATTTCTTTGGCGAGCCCGCCGTGCATTCCGTCGGTCCCAACGGCATAGTTTAGGCCGCCTTTAATGACGGCAGCCATGCGCTCGCCAACCAGATCCCGTTCCCGGCGAAATACGTCTGCAAGCTCCGGTTGAAGCGTTTCGATTCTCTCCTCGGCAAAGAACAGACTGGGCGTCAATACCAGCCGGCTGTCCGATCGGTCCAGAAGGTCGATCTGTTGATCCGTTATAAAATAAGCGTGCTCAATGGAATCGATTCCGATCTCAACGGCCCAATCCATCCCCCGGCCACCGATGCAGTGGGTGGCGGTTTTTACTCCCACCCGGTGGGCTTCCTCCACCGCCAGGGATATTTCGGGTTTTGAGAGATAGCTTACGATTTCACCGGACCCTTTCACGGTTCCGGTAATGTATAGTTTGATGAAATCCGCACCGGCTAATAGATTCTCTCTGACCGCGATTCGAATCGACTCCGGTCCGTTAAAAGGGTACCCCACATAGCCGTGACCATGGGATGCCCGGATTCCGCGGGTGGCCACGATCAGGCGGGGCCCCTTCAATCGTCCTTCTTCAACCGACTTTTTGCAGGAAATATCCAAAAACTCCTTATCTCCAATACAACGGGAGGTCGTGACACCGGCTTTAAGATCAACGGCCATGGTCTCAACCGCCCGGAGTGTGAGCTCGGGGATACTGTCCCTCATTCGATGAAGGTAATTATCCAGTCTCGTGTCCAAAGAAAGATGGTTGTGACAGTCGATCAACCCGGGAAGCATCACTTGATCCCCGCAATCGATCACTTCCGTATCCGGGGTTTTCTCTAATTCATCCGGTTTTCCAACAGCGATTATTTTTTCCCCTTCAACGAGAATCGCGCCTCCCTCTATGGGTGGGTTGCCGGCGCCGTCGATCACCATTTTCCCGCAAATCAGTCGTTGTTTCATACTTGATCTTTCTTTTACAGATCCTTAATGATTTCCTGCAAACCCAGTTTCTCCAGGGTCTCGGGCAGAGGCTTGCCGGTCTTTGGGTCCCAGCCCATCAGGGTATAGTAATTTTCCTTCATCCAGTCCCATTTTTCCATGATGTTTACCCCTTTGTTGGGACCGTCAACAGGTATTGATCCATAACGCACAGACGGCCGTTCGTCTTTAATGTCCAGGCCGTGACGGAAACTGAAGACCCGAAGCTGATTGACAATACGCAGGCCCAGCGTAAACGCATCGTCAAGGGTCCAGTTCCAGCCGACAGCGGCATTTAAGCATTCGGCCAGCACCTTGGGGTCAAACGCGACAAACCGGCAGACGCCCAGGCAGTCGAAATACAGCCCGATCCCGTTGTGCTTGGCGTTGAACGTGGAGACCTGCTCATGGGAGAAATGGTCGGTTGGGGCTTCCAGATCGACCAAGTCGGGCTGTATCGGGCCATAGGTCGCTTCAAGGGTGCTGGTATTGGTCATGCAGGTATCAAAGAGTTCAAACCACCGGTTCCGATGGTCGTGGCCTCTGGGGGCCGAGCCTTTTTGAGCATAGATGGCCCACTCGGCGGCTTCGCCGCCGATCTTCTTCGAGGCTCTCATGACGCCGTCCGCCAGAAGATTGCCCAGATATCCCTCTCTCCGGGCGATTCTGTTCATCAGCGTCTTGGCGGCCTCCACATTGCCCCAGGTCAATTCGAGACCGTCTGTTTCTTTGGTGGTGAAAACACCCTTTTCGAAACATTCCATTGCCCATCCGATGATCCAGCCGGTCTCGTTGCAGTCCATCCCGAGGGTATCCACTTCATTGGCCAGCATGACCACGGCGCCAAGATCCGTATTTCCGATCTGGGGCCCGAAAGCGGCCAGCATTTCGTATTCGGGTTCTTCGCCGACGAAACCGGTGTATGGGCCTTCGGTTACCGTGACCTCCTTGACGTGGGCGATGGAGCATTTGTAGCAGGGTCTGGATCGAATCTTGAAGTGGGTTCTCATATACTTGCCGTTCATCTTTTCATGGTCCGGAAAAATATTCGTCGTGTAATTCTTGACCGGCAGCATCCCTTTTTCGTGCATGGTTGAAAATCCGCCGCCGGTACCCCACTTGTATCGGGGTATTTTCTTGGCGGCTTCCACCATCTCATTATATTTGAGTTTGAGCCGGGCAGGATCGTGAACGCTGAAATCGGCCTTGGATTTGCAGGCCGCCACAGCCTTCAGGTTCTTTGATCCCATCACCGCACCCAAACCGTTGTGGGAAGCGGAATGACCCTTGTCACCCGTGACACAGGCATGGAGAACCAGATTCTCACCGGCAGGGCCGATGCCGAATACGCTGGCACCGTATTTGTTGACACCCAGCTCCTCCTTTATCAGGTCCTCTGTCTCACCTATGACTTTTCCGGCAAGATGTCTGGCATCTTTAATTTCCGCTTTTCCGTCACGGATCAAAAGGTAGACCAGGTGGGGCGACTTTCCCTGAAAAACAATGCCGTCGAAACCGGAAAATTTCATATAAGCCCCGAGAAAACCGTTGGCTTGAGATGATCCCGCCAGGTTCGTCATGGGCCCCTTTGCCATGAGATTGAAGGTGCCGGCTCCATCAACTCCGGTTCCCGCCAGGGGGCCGGTCGTCCAGATGAGTCGATTTTCAGGATCGTTCCACTCCACACCCGGCGGAACCTCCTCATAAAGATATTTGACTCCCAGTCCGACGCCGCCGACCCATTTCCTGATGGTAGACTCATCAAGATCTTCAGTCCATGTTTTTCCGGAAGAAAGATCCACTCGTAAAATTTTTCCTGCATACCCGATGGTTGTTAAATCCGTCATCCTTCGTCTCCCTTTCTCTGAAGATTCATATTGCCTATTACACTGTGATATACTGGTTTTTCACTAGTCCTAAGTTAACATTCATGATGGCTTCTATAAGTGTTAGGATTATTATTGCGGGTTTTAGGTTTCAGAAAGCGCGTGTGCTAAAGAACTGAACACTGAAACCATTATTTCGATCTCACCTCAACTCCCGTAACCTGCTCCATGAGCTGAATGACCGAAGACATATCCTTGCCGCCGAGTCCGGAAGCACTGGCCATGGTCAGATACTGAAACACCTGTCCGGCAAGAAACAGCGGGACACTGTGCATCTTTGCACTTTCCACGGCAAGACCCACATCTTTGCGGAGAAGGTTCAGCGCGAATCCGGGCTGGTCAAAGTCACCTTTCAATATGTAATTGGGTACCCTGCCGTCTATCAGGAATGAATTGCCGGAGCTGGTACGAATCACTTCATAGAGCACCTGCGGATCCGCCCCGAGTTTGACGCCGAGGGTGAATGCCTCGGCGATACCCATGATATTGATGCCCACAAGGATCTGATTGATCATTTTCACGGTTTCACCCATACCGACGGGACCCAGGTGATATATGGTCTTTCCCATGGTCTCGAGGATATTTCTGTGAGCTTCGAGCAGTGCCTCATCGCCGCCGACCATGATGGTGAGGCTCCCTTTCTCGGCACCGACCGTGCCTCCCGAAACCGGGGCATCCATGAACGGACATCCTCTATCTTCAGCCTCGGCTGCAACCAGTTTCGTTGTATGGGGTGCAATGGAACTCATATCAATAAGTACGGTTCCTCTCCCGGCACTCTGAATTATTCCGTTTTCCCCCAGATATACGGTTTTCACATGCTCGCATTCGGGCAATATGGTGATCACAACATCTGCGACGGCAGCCGTTTCTGCCGCACTCTCCCCTGCCTCTGCTCCCGAAGAAACCAGCGCTTTAACCGGATCCGGGTTGATATCATACACCACCAGCTCGAATCCGGCATTGAGCAAGTTTTTTGCCATGGGTTTTCCCATGGCCCCAAGACCGATAAAACCGATTCTCTTCTGACTGCTCATCCACACCTCCCGAAACGCTTGAATTCATTTAAAGGGCAAAATTTCGACAATGGTTCGTTCATAAGTCTGACCGGAATCGAGTTGAAATGTTTTTTTCACGGCTTTCAATCGATTCTCCGCATATAACTGAATACATTCCGGATAGAGCTCCCACTCCATCGCCAGCCCCTTTTTCTTGATGGAATCTATGGTATCATCCGGTTCGATTTGAAACGTCCGCTGCCCGATAATGGGACCGGAATCTTCACCGTAATCGATAAAGTGAACGGTACATCCCCCTGCTTTGCACCCGTATCGGAACGTATCGCCGTATCCGTCGACTCCCGGAAAAGAAGGTAAAAGGGCCGGGTGTATATTCATGATTCGGGGACATGAGGTGTCCGTATTGACTCGGTCGATGAAGTAGGGGGTTAAATTTCTCATAAAACCGGCCAGCACCAGCAGGTCAAAGGAAAAAGTATTCATATTCTCAAGAAGGGCAAATTCGGCAATGGCTCTGGAGATAAAAAAATTTCGCGCCGTTTCCGGATCTGACTGTTTGTCGTACAAGGACTGTTTCTGAATGATGTCGTCGAGACTGAAATCGTCAGGCGGCAGGACGGCTTGGGGGTCTTTCTTGACGTCACGGACAATCGGTTTGTAGTCCACGACGAAAGTCGGAATCCGTTGGTTTTGGGCCCGCTCAAGTCCATAGGCATCCGGATTGTCCGACCCCACAAAAACCATGGTTGCGTCGATCTTTCCGGATTCACAGGCATCGATTATTGCCTGCAGGTTCGTTCCGCCACCTGAAATCAATGCGCCGACACGGATTTTTTCAGCCAATTGCATGCTCCTTCCTGATCATGCCGGAAAATTAAAGACACGCGCCTCTAACCCAAAAGAAGACAAACCCTTTGATGGATCTTTCAGCCCCAAGGATTCAAGGCAAATTCATCCTCCTATTAGCAGGTACCAGAAGGCCATGGCCAAGTCAATCATCGGTTGCTCTTGAATAACCACACCTGGTTATGCAGTTTACTCAAGCAACCATTTATTCGGGTGTATGAAATATATCCTGAGACAACGCAAAGGTGTCAGGTTTCGGGTGTCAGGTGTCAGGGAGTACCAGTACTTGAAAACTGACACCTGACACCTGAACACTGAAAAACACAACAATGATCATTTTTATAGGCTAACACGAATGTAGACTTGAGAATAGTGGATAACCAGATTATCATATTATTGGCAAAATGTTAGACGGTTGAGACGGTTGACAATCGATACCCTGTTACTATAGTTTAGACCATTATCAGAACATCGGTATGGCGGCTTTTTTCCGTTTCGGCTCTGCAGGAAAGAGAAGCGCCGATCACAAATAGATCAAATAGATTAGAAAGGACAAACCTATGGCAGAAGGTATCATTGAAATTGATGACGGTAGTTTCGATGCCGAAATATTGCAATCGGACAAACCGGTACTAGTAGATTTCTGGGCACCATGGTGCGGCCCCTGTAAGGCTATCGGACCGGTCATTGAAGAATTGGCCACCGAATATGGGGACAAGGTAAAATTTGCAAAATGCAATGTTGATGACAATCCGGCAACTCCCAGCAAATATGGGATTCGAGCAATCCCCACCCTTATTTTTTTCAAAGAGGGTAATGTTGTGGATCAGATCACCGGAATGGTGGCCAAAGCTAAACTCGAAGAAACTTTAAGCGGCATCGTCCAAACGGTTGCCATACCGGAATACAGTTCATTGCCACCATCGGAATCCGATAAAAAAGGCCCCCGGTAATCCCTATTATCATGTTGGGAAAACCGGTTAATGTAGAAAATTTTCTTGTGAAATAAGACACATCCGGCAGATGAAAAAAATATTCCTGATAAGCCTTGTTTCAATGCTCCTTTTCACAGGCTGCGCTTTCTTTCAATCCAAAGCGCAGAAAAGTGTGGAAGAATTGGTGAACGACGGCATGGAAGATTTTGAAGATGGAAAATACAGAAATGCCATTAAATCTTTTGAGACGCTGAAAGATTGGTATCCTTTCAGCAAATATGCAATTCTTGCCGAACTTAAGATCGGCGATTCATACTACCACCTGAAAGAGTATGAACAGGCCATCTTTGCCTACGAGGAATTCGAGAATCTACATCCACGAAATGACGCCATCCCGTACGTGCTGTATCAAATCGGGCGGAGCTATTTCGATCAGATGGATACCGTGGACAGGGACCAGTCCTCCACCCGCAAGGCGCTGGAAACCTTCGACCGATTGATCAAAACATTTCCAGAGAATGAGTATGCAAGAAAGGCAAAAGCGCACCAAACGCAATGTTACAAGATATTGGCCGGCCACGATTTGTATGTGGGCATGTTCTATTATAAGAACAAGCATTACAAAGCGGCATTGAATCGATTCAAATCGGTCCTGTACAACTACCCGGATGTCGGGGTCCATCAATTTGCGTTAATGCTCCTCCCCGAATGCGAAACCTCGATCAAGAACATCGGTGAGAAAAAGGATGACGATAAAAGAGAGGACACATCCGAAAGCACATACAAGAAATTCTTGAATTTCTGGAAAAATATCTTTACATAATTCCGTTTTTATTATAAAAGTCACGCTTTCGTCTCGATTTGTTTACGATCAAGGAGAATTTTTATGTCTAAAATGTGTGATATATGCGGGAAAAAACCGCTGACCGGTCATAATATCAGCCACGCCCATAATGTTACAAAGCGCCGCTTCAATCCGAATCTTCAACGCGTTCGAGCACTCCAGGCCGGCCAGGTGAAAAGAATGGTGGTCTGTACCAGCTGCATCAAGTCGGGTCGGGTCGTCAAAGCCCCCTAAGCGATTCTTTTCACCTCCTGCACGTGCTTGACTTTCTTGATGGTTGAAAGAACCCGCCGCAGGTGTTCGATATTTTCAACGGAGATGGTAAAAAAACTGTCAACATCCCGTATGTCTTTGGTTTCCGTACTGGCGTATAGAATGTTTGCACCGTTCTTGCTGATGCCTTCGGCAATATCCGCCAGGAGCCCAACCCGATCATAGGACCGCACGCGGATTTTCACCGGATAGGTCTCTGTAATTTTCTTGCTCCACTCGACTTCCATCTGCCTTTCAGGATTCACTTTTAATGCGTTGACACAGTTGGTGCGATGGATCGTGATCCCATATCCACGGGTAATGTATCCGGTTATGGGATCTCCGGGGACCGGTTGGCAGCACTTTCCGAACTTTAAGAGCACATCGTCCAGGCCTTTGACCACTACTCCGGCATTGGGTTTTTTCTTTTTTACCCGCCCGATGAGCTTATGGATGATGGATTCCTGAAGGGTGTCGGATTCGGATTTCGGGACGACTTTTCCGACGATCTGAAGCGGAGTGATCTTTCCGTATCCGACGCTTGCAATTAAATCATCCACGGTTTTGAACCCGAAATGCGCAACCACCTCGGTCATTCGGTCGGATTTTACTTCAACGGTAAAATTGAGACGATGCTTTTGAAATTCCTTCTCGCACATCTCCCGGCCAAGGACGATGCTCTTATCCTTTTCCTGGGTTTTAATCCACTGCCGGATACGAGACCGGGCTTTGACGGTTTTGACAAAATTGAGCCAATCTTTGCTGGGATGGTGCTTTTTTGAAGTGATGATGCTTACCACATCGCTGGTTTTAAGTTCGTACTGCAATGGCACCATTCTTCCATGCACCTTGGCGCCGCTGCATTGGTTCCCAACCTCGGTGTGAATCAGGTAGGCAAAATCCACAGGCGTCGCCCCTTTGGGGAGAGTCTTGATCTCACCCCGGGGGGTGAACACATACACATCATCCGGGAAAAGATCGATTCGCACATTTTCCATGAATTCACTGGGATTGCTGAAATCTTCCTGATTTTCCACAAGGTTTTGGATCCAGGCAAATTTCTTGCTCACGGTTTCATCTATCCGGCTCCCTTCCTTGTAGCTCCAGTGGGCGGCAATCCCCGACCTTGCCACGTGATCCATTTCCTGGGTGCGGATCTGCAACTCGATCCGATCACCGGTAGGCCCCATAACAGTGGTGTGCAAGGACTGGTACATGTTCGGTTTCGGAAATCCGATATAATCCTTGAACTTGTATGCGATGGGCCTCCAGAGGGAATGGATCAGCCCCAGTGCTTCATAGCATTGGGGAATGGTGTCGAGTATTATTCTGAAAGCGATGATGTCATAGACATCTTCAAACGTGAGGTTTTGCTTGATCATTTTTTGATGGATACTGTAATAATTCTTATACCTCCCCGAGACTTCACCCTTGAGGTTATTCTCTTCAAGCTTTTCCCTGATGAACCGCTTGGTTCTGCGGATATATTTCTCCCTCTCCTCCCTCTCCCTGTTAACAAAATTCTTGATGTTGCCGTATTCATCGGGAAGAACATACATAAAGGCGATGTTTTCCAACTCGTTTTTTATCCAGTAAATACCGAGCCGGGCGGCAATGGACGCATAGATATCGATGGTTTCCTGTGCGATGGATCTGCTTTTTTCTTCAGAGTGATGCTGCAGGGTTCGCATATTGTGCAATCGATCGGCCAACTTGATGAGAATCACCCGGATATCATCGGCCATGGCGAGGATCATCTTTCGGATGCTTTCCGCCTGGCGTTCTTGGGAACTCTTTAAAGGAAGGGAGCTGATTTTCGTAACACCGGATACGATGCGGAAAATATCGGGGCCGAAAAGATCTTTTATTTCTTCAGAGGTTGCGTGGGTATCTTCGATCACGTCGTGCAGGAGACCGGCTGCCACGGAGATATTTTCCATCTTCATATCTGCCAGAATACCGGCCACCTCTAGGGGGTGGGACAAATAAGGCTCGCCGGACAGTCGAAGCTGTTCATGGTGCACCCTGGCTGAATAGATATACGCCCGCTCGATAATGCTCAGGTCTGAACCCGGATGGTTCTCGGCAACCTTGTCGATAATGTCGTTAATTCGGATCATGTTCGCGATTTTCGATCGACGATTTTCGATCGACGATTTACCCGACGTCTCAATTTACGTATTACACATGAAAACATATCGTCCATGTCTGTCTTTCGCCCACTTTAATGATCATGTTGGAATGGGCACCGCAACAGGGTAAATATAAGCATTGGAACTCCGCAATCGAAAATCGAAAATTCTAATATGCTTTTGCAAAGGTCACGGTCCGGCAGTCGGATTTGCCGCAGCAGATGCAACTGCCTCTTTCGGTATCGTTTTCAAACGGAATACACCGAATCGTTACGGTAAGATCTTCCTTAATCTTATCCTCACAAATAGCTGATCCACACCATGGGGATACGGCAAACCCCCCGTGAATCTCAGGCTTTTCTTGATTTTGAGGCGTAAAATAAGAGTAAAACTCGTCCTTGCCATCGATTTCCCGAGTATGGGATTCTCTGAAATTCAAAGCGTTTTCATAAAGCTGCATCTGGATTTCATCCAGGGTCCGGGTTATGCTTTGAACAAATTCGTCTCGATTAACAGACGTTTTATCCCGGTGGCTTTTATCCCGTCTCCCCACGAACACCGAATTGTCGGCAATATCTCTGGGACCGATTTCCACCCGAACCGGGATCCCTTTTTTGATCCAGTCCCATCCCCTGGCACCGCCGATTTCACGGGCGTCGATCTCAACCTGAACCCTGCGGTGATGATAATAGGTATCTCTCAACTCCCGGGCCATGGTTTCGGTAAACGCCATTACCTCGGGGCGGTCGTCCGGGCTTCGAAAAATGGGCATCAGCACAATATGGGAAGAAGCGATTTTGGGCGGCAGGACAATACCGTCATCATCACCGTGGGTCATGACGAGTCCGCCGATCAACCGGGTTGAAGAACCCCAGGACGTGGTCCAGGCATATTCCTCGGATTCACTTGCAGATTGAAACTTGATATCAGAGGCCTTTGCAAAGTTCTGACCCAGGAAGTGAGAGGTGCCGGCCTGAAGCGCCTTTCGGTCTTGCATCATGGCTTCGATACACAAGGTGTCCACTGCTCCCGGAAACCGTTCTGCTGCTGATTTTCTTCCCTTGATCACCGGCATGGCGAGGTATTCTTCAGCACATCGGGCATAGATATCGAGCATCAGGTTGGTTCGCTCAATGGCCTCGTCGGCTGTAGCATGAGCGGTATGCCCCTCCTGCCATAAAAATTCGCTGGTCCGCAAGAATATCCGTGTCCGCATCTCCCAGCGCACCACATTGGCCCATTGATTGATCAATAACGGAAGGTCTCTATAACTGCTGATCCATTTGGAAAAAGAATCCCCGATAATGGTTTCCGAAGTCGGCCGGACCACAAGCGGTTCCTGAAGTTTCCCTGCCGGGACGAGCCCTCCATCAGGCCCCTTTTCCAGCCGATGGTGGGTAACCACCGCGCACTCTTTTGCGAACCCCTCAACATGTTCGGCTTCTTTTTGAAGAAAGCTCAAAGGGATAAAAAGAGGGAAATAGGCGTTTTTAATACCGGTTGCCTTAAACATGTCGTCCATTTCACGCTGGATATTTTCCCAAAGCGCATACCCCCAGGGTTTGATTACCATACATCCTCTAACCGAGGACCGTTCAGCCAATTCGGAAGCATTCACCACCTGCTGATACCACTCCGGATAATCCTCTTCACGGGTTGGAGAAATCGCTGTCTTGATCTGTTTACTCATACTGCTCCTCTCAATAATAACCATCACCTATTAAATTTATCTATTTCTTTCAGCAGAACACCGGCAAGTTGATCCTGCGGGAATTTCTTGATGACCTTTCCCTTTTTAAAAAGCACGCCGGTTCCTTCCCCCCCGGCAACCCCGATATCCGCCTCCTTGGCCTCCCCCGGACCGTTTACCACACACCCCATGATGGCCACTTTAATGGGGTGGGGGTTTGTCAGCAGCGCCTTTTCAACCTGTTCCGTGATTTCAAAGAGATTGATATTGCATCGCCCGCAGGTAGGGCACGAAATGATATCCGGACCGTGCCGGCGAATGTTGAGGGCTTTTAGAATCTCATATCCCACCCGAATCTCTTCCACCGGATCGCGTGTCAGTGAGACCCGAATGGTATCTCCGATACCTTCAGCAAGCAACATCCCGATACCGATGGAGGATTTTACGATCCCTGAATAGAGGCCGCCGGCTTCGGTCACGCCCACATGAAGCGGGAGATCCGTTTTCTCCGACAGCCGCCGATAGGCTTCAACGGTTCTTGGAACATCCGAGGCTTTGATGGATAATTTCAATGCTCGAAAATCAAAAGATCGCATGAGATCGATATGCCGCAGGGCGCTTTCAACCATGGCTTCTGCGGTTGCCCCTTTGTATTTCTTCAAAAGATCCTTTTCCAAAGAACCGGAATTGACACCGATTCGAATCGAAATATTAAATGCTTTGGCCGCATCCACAACAGCTTTTATCTTCTTTTCGGCTCCGATGTTTCCGGGATTGATTCGCAACCCGTCCGCACCGGCTTTCACTGAAGCAATGGCCAGCCGGTAGTCGAAATGGATATCTGCAATCAGCGGGATCGCGATCTGTTTTTTGATCGCAGCAATTGCGGATGCTGCCTCTTCATCCGGCACCGCCACCCTGACGATCTCGCAGCCCGCATTCTCCAGTTGTTTGATCTGTTTGACGGTACTCTCAATATCCTGGGTATAGGTATTGGTCATGGACTGCACGATAACCGGTGAGGAACCACCGACTGTCACATTTCCCACCTTGATCTCAAGAGTTTTTTTTCGTTTTATTTTAAATTTCATAGCTTGTAGCGGCTTTATCCGATTTCTTTATCGTTTAGTTATTGCCGATCGGTAGTATTTACTGATACTCATAAATTAACAGACCCATTGCCTTTGTTCAAGTGTAATGGAATGCTTTTGCATGTTCTTCAAGGGTGTTCTCAATCGGAATAATCATGTATACTCTCATATTAACATAGTTAAGCGGTTCAGCGTTCACGGTTCAGGGTTGAAGATACCGAACCAGTTATTATCAAAGGATTCTTGTCTTCACTGTGGCTTAAAAACCGACTCACCCAAGGGATTATGCTGATTATTACAGATCTTTATAAGCGTTGTTTGCAGTTTCAATCGGTTATAACCTTTGAACCTTGAACCCTGAACATAGAACCGATCCGTTTAGGATTAAGAAAAAAAGAAGCGGAATGGTTTCAAAGAAAGGAGACAGAACATGACCGCCAAAGACAAGGGCAATTATCCGGGGAAACATCAGCCGGAGGAACAACCGGATGAAAACATTAAATCTGAAATCGAAAATGAGACGGAACCTGGAGAGATCCCTTGTGCCACCGCGTTTACAATAGCAGAAAAAATTAGTGTGTCGGCGGCTGAGGTCGGGAAAACAGCAGACCTGATGAACTACGAACTGGTTAAATGTCAATTGGGCCTGTTCGGATATAAACCCGGCCGTAAAATCGTCAAACCTGAAGCATCACCGGATCCGGACATCAAAAATGCCGTAACCGATTCGCTTGAGGACGGAAAGCTTTCCTGCAGGGCGGCATGGGATATTGCCGACCGATTCAGTGTTTCCAAGCTGACCGTCAGCGGTGTCTGCGAAACCATGGGGCTTAAAATCAAATCGTGCCAGCTGGGAGCGTTTTAATCTTTATTTTATCCCCGCAAACGGATTGTTCCGCTTATACCGTTCCCTTCCGATGGTGGTTTCCGGGCCGTGTCCGGAAAGAACCCGCACATCATCTCCAAGGGGAAA
>DUZK01000037.1 GCA_013349495.1 Deltaproteobacteria bacterium | reverse complement strand
TTCGTCCGCAAAGACCCATCGGAGAGAAATTACTACGTGGCTGCCGGGCTTGACGACCTTCTCAAGGAACTCGAAGATTTCCGGTTCTCAGACAGCGATATCCGATATATGGAGCAGACGGCTTTTTTCTCGCCTGAATTCATCGATTATCTGAAAGACCTGCGATTTTCCGGCACCGTATATGCGATGCCGGAGGGAACCATCTTCTTTCCCAATGAACCTATCCTGGAGATTACGGCCCCCATTATAGAGGCGCAAATCCTTGAAACCTTGGTCTTGAATACCATCGGGTTTCAGACGCTGATCGCCGCCAAAGCGGCAAGGTGCCTCCATGCCGCAGGAGGAAAACCGCTTATCGATTTTTCCCTCAGAAGGACACAGGGCCATTGGGCGGGTATAAAGGTTGCCCGAAGCACTTACATTGCCGGGTTTACGGCGACCAGCAATGTGCTGGCCGGAAAGATATACGGCATCCCCGTATCCGGAACCATGGCGCATTCTTTTATCACCGCATTCGACAGTGAACATGAAGCGTTTCACGCTTATGCAAAGGTGTTTCCGGAAAGCACGGTGCTTCTCATCGACACCTACGATACCATTGAGGGAGCTAAAAACGCGGTCCGTGTGGCTCAAGAGTTAAGAAGTCGGGGAAAAGCACTCGTCGGCGTTCGGCTGGATAGCGGTGATATGGTGGATCTCAGCAAAAAGGTTCGAAGAATATTGGATGCTGCTGGGTTTCCGGAAGTCAAAATTTTTGCCAGCAGCGGGTTTGATGAATACAAAATTGATGCGGCGCTCTCTCAGGGAGCTGAAATCGACGCCTTCGGTGTCGGAACCAAGGTGGGCGTCGCTGCTGATGCACCCCACATGGACATCGTATATAAACTCGTACAATTCGATAACCGACCGGTCCGGAAACTGAGCCCGGGAAAAATGACTTTGGCCGGAAAAAAGCAGGTTTTCCGAGACACCGATCCGCAGGGTCGATATGTGAAAGATATCATCGGATTAAGAGATGATCGGATAAATAACAGTCGTCCTTTGCTGGAAAAATTTTTTGAAAACGGTATTCGAACCCAATCCACTCCTTCTCTGGAATCCATAAGAAATCGTTTCAAAGAAAACTTCTCTCTCCTTGGCGAGAAGTACAAAGAAATCAACAAAAGGCACGTCTATCCGGTTGAATTAAGCCCTCGATTGGAACAACTGCAGAACCATGTCTTAAAATAGATTTCACCCGAACCCTTGAATCCTTGGCCCCTCGAACCCTCAAGGTTACACCACCTTTTTTGGTGAAGATCCAAACATCATAATCATTTTACCCGCATGTATCTGCGTCCAAAAACCTGATTACCGGCTTCCTTCAAACAGACCGGCGGCATGGGCTTCGCCGTTTCCGTTGGGCGCATCCATTTTCCAGGCGCCGCCCATTTTCTTTGCATCTTTCCCGAATACGGCGCCGAATGCTTCCTTTTTGTTCGGCAAGGCATCCTGACCGTCGATTTGCCACACCGAACCCTGGGAATAAGGATCGATCCAAAATTCCGGGGAATTACTGGAAAATTTTCCGCTTGCATTCTCGATGGTGGCGCTGTGGCCGCCCCCGGAGACCGACAGGCTGAAGTCGCTGATCTCCTTGTTAGCAAAATCCACACGGGCTTTGAAGTCGCCCGCCATATCAGCCCCTTCGGTATCGGTCCAGTAGGTGCCGTGTGCGCTTCCGGTATAGGTTCCGGTCACATTGTTTGAAGCAAGGGCGCTGATTTCATCATCACGAGTGACATCTCCCTCAATCCAGTATCCCCGGTTGTCGACGGTGTATTGATCACCGGAAGGGCTGGTCATTATCTGTGGAACCGTCCAGTATCCCCAAGCCATAAACTCGTCAGCGCCGATGGTAACGTCATGCACCTTAAAGGGGCCGGTTATGGTTTCCCGGCCGGTGCCCGAATCGACATCAACACTGATCAGGTTTGCATCCGCTTCTTCTCCCTCCCCGGGATTCACCTCACCGCCGCCGATCAGCAAAAGGGGATTACCCGGATCCCCACCCAGGAGGTCTCTGGCCTTTAGCGATTCTCCGCTCCCGAAATCCTGTATCTCATCACTGATGTATGCATGCTGAAACCTCTTATTACTCCCGTCTATTCGGGTCAGCATGCCTACAAGATAGCCGCCCCTGCCCACATTCGGCTTGTTCTCTTCAATTTTCTGAGTCGTCTGGTTCTGGGTTACATCTTGCACCAGGCTGGTGTCCACACCTTCGGCCGATTGCTCCTCGCCCCCGGTATCTTCTGACGACTCTTCCGCCTCCGATTCACCCTGTTCCGCTTTGCCTTCCCCCTGTTCTCCGGAACCTTCGTCCTTACCTTCAGAAGACTCAAATGCAGGGGCTTCGGTTTTCGTCTTGAATTCCCTGGCCACTTGAGGATCGGTGCGCCGGACCGAGCCGACACCCGCCGGAGAGACATCAAGGGACTGACCTTCCCCTATCATTCTGGAGACCTGGTCGATGGGAGAAAATACTTCAACCGCCCCTTCGAAACAGTGGACGATGGTCTCTGTTTCAGGCGCACCGGCCGGGACTTGGGACAACCAGTCCAAGCCGCCCGATGCATCGGCCAGATAGAGAGGGGTGAGTTCCGCCTTCATATCAGCAACCGGTCTAACCTCGGTACCGAACTGTGTTCCCCTGACGCCGATGATTGCGGTGGGCGTGTTCACTGCCGTATTAATAATTTTATACTTGAATAGTTTCAGTATGTAAAACATGGCCTTGCCCTTCAGCAAACGGATGACGGATCGTTTTTCACCCGTTTCCGGACTGTCCAAATAGGTTTCGATCCCGATTCGTGTGTTGTCGCCCATGGTAATGATGTCTTCGGTGGTAAACTTTATTCTGCAACGGGATTCGGCCAAGGTATAAACCACATCCTGCTTAAACAACGGAACACCGTTCGATGCAAAATATGCCTGTTTGTTGTCTTCATGAAAGACAATCACATGACCGGTCACCGTCTGAATCTCCCCGATTTCTTCCGATCCGGAGGCGATAAAACTTTCTGATACATCCACCCCTTTTAACTCCTCAGGCAATTCTATTGTTTGAGCCTGGGCATGAGAAGTGACAAAGCCTGTAAGCAGCAATGAAAGGGAGATAAACATGATTAAAGGATATCGTTTCATTTTTACTCCTTAGAATCTGGCTCCGATGCTGATGAGATATGTCTTGCGATCATACTTATAGAGTGCCGCATTGGAATCATTGTCGACGTACTCAAAGCTGAAGGCAGCAAAAAAATGATCCAGGAAGGGCTGGTTCAACGACACTACAATTCTGTTCTGTTCATCCTCCCGGACAACATCATAGAGCAGCGGTTTATCGTCGTAGTCCCTCCGATACCATTCGTATCCGAGATACACCTCGGTGCCGAAAGGCAGACGGGTGGAATAAGAAACGCCGAAGATGGGTCCATCGTATGAGAATCGATCGGATTCCGCATCGGTCGTTTCATAAGCTGCTGCTGCAGTGAAGATATGATTTCTGTTTTTCAAATAGAAGGTGGGGAGTAGTTCAAACCGCTGCCGGGTATTTTCCAAATCCGAATTGCCGGATGCATAATAATTGGTATTACTTAAGCCATAAGATCCTTTCAGGCTGATATTCGGCGCGAAACGGAACTCATAAGAGGGGCGGAAATGAAAAATCTGCGACAATCTATCGCTGCCGTATTCTAGATAGGAATATCCGACCGGAACCTTTAATATTCCCCGTTGATGAGCCCACCACGGTCCGGTGGTGAAATCGGCAAGGAAAAAATTGAATTGGCTCTCGCTGAAATAGGCCCGGTTGTACAAGCTGCCTTCAAGGTTCCACATGAAGCCGCCTCTTCCGCCAAAGTCATATATAATGCTTCCCACAAGATCGGTAACCGATGCTTCATCCGCAAGTTTTTTGGATGCATCATCCAACGTTAACGTACCGCCAACCACGGCAAGTTCTCTCTCATCCGGCCCGGCACTAACGTTGTCGTCAAACAGTATCCCCTGGAACAATCGGGCATTCCAGAAAAATTGACGGGTTCTTTCATCGATGGCGGCGAGCAGTCTTTCAATATTTTCCATCACCGCAGGCGGTGGAGATGGAACTGCGGTCTTGACCCGATCAAGCTCCTTGCGGGCTTCATCGTACCGTTTGGCTCTGAAGCAGGCGGCGGCGAGCTCCAAGCGGACACGGTGTAATTCAGGATCGACGGCAAGCATACTTTGAAATTTCTCGACGGCCAGATCGGTTTTCCCAATATGCATGGCACTGACCCCGATCCAGAACCGAAGATCCATGGTCTCGACCGTTTCGGCAACCTCGAGGAAAATCGGCAAGGCCGATGCATATTTCCTGTCATAATAATAAACCAGCGCCTTTGCGAGTTTTTGATCCAATCGCGAAATCTCTTCAGGAGACATCCGACGCAGAATCTCAATAGCCTCTTCGTTTCCTTTGGTATATCCGGAATCCTTAAATGCCTGATTTCGATCCTTCTCACGAGGCGGAGATTGGGCCAACGACCCGGAAATCGAAAGACATAAAACCAGTACCATCAGAATCGGAAAACAACCGATCACATACCGTCGTCTCATGCTGTTTCATCCCAATTAAACGTCTCGGAAATTCTACAACCTATTGATATTATGGTTTTTAACTGACGCTCAACATTGCAGTGCAACTAAACCCATCATTCCAGCGTTCCAATATTCCAGTATTCCAATTGTGAGCAAAGCGAACTAAGTTCTTCTATATGTTATTCTAAACAAGGAAAGCAATAAATATGCCGGCAATACAAGGGAGAGACGAGTCAGGAAAAGATATGGACACCATTCGGCTATTCAGGGCAAGTGGAGATAGTATTCTCTGTTTCTGTTTAAAAATAGATTTGAGTGAGAGGTAGCAATCGTCAAGGAATTGGCATTCTGCCCTTAGTTTTCGCCCATGTAGGCTTTTCTTACCATTTCGTTTTTCTGCAGGTTTTCCGCCGAGTCGCTGAGCACCACCACGCCGGTCTGAATAACGTATCCACGGCTAGCCACCTGCAGTGCCATCCGGGCATTCTGTTCCACCAAGAGGATGGTGGTGCCTTCTTTATGAAGCCGTCGAATCGTGTCGAAAATGCTATCCACCAGCACCGGTGCCAGCCCCATTGAAGGTTCGTCAAGTAAAAGCACTTGGGGATTGGCCATCAACGCACGCCCCATTGCCAGCATCTGCTGCTCGCCGCCGCTTAATGTACCGGCCACCTGCCGGCGCCGTTCCTGCAGCCTGGGAAACAGGATGAACACCTTGTCGATATTTGTTTTTATCTGTTGCTTGTCCCGGCAGGTGAAAGCCCCCATATCGAGGTTTTCCATTACCGTAAGCTGGCCGAAAATCCGTCGGCCCTCGGGCACCTGGATCACGCCCCGGGTCACAATCTCGTGGGCACGAAGAGCCGTCAGGTCCTCTCCCTCCAGCCGGACCGAACCCTGGCGGGGCCGCAACAAACCGCTCATGGTCTTCAACGTGGAACTTTTACCCGCCCCGTTGGCACCGATAAGCGTAACGATTTCGCCCTTATCGATGTTTAAGGAAATATCCTTCAGGGCATGGATCTTTCCGTAGTAGGCGTGTACATTTTCGACTTCGAGCATTGCCATATTCGTTCACCTCAAACAAATAAATAGGACGCAGATATTTAGTTATCGATACTCGATACTGGATACTCGATACTCGATGTTAATGATGAATCAACGCACATGTCCAACTCAACTATCGAGCATTGAACATCAAGCATCCAGTCAATATAATCTGCGTTCATCAGCGTCCAAAGAAAATTCCTATACGATAACATCCTTCGTGTGCTTTCCGTTACCGGATTTCGGCCGCGCTTCCCCGGCCCAGGTAAGCCTCGATGACATCCGGATTTTTCTGGATCTCGCCCGGCGTTCCCTCGGCGATCTTTTTGCCGTAATCCAAAACCGTCACGATTTCCGATATTCCCATGACCACGCGCATCTGGTGCTCGATCAGGATAATCGTGATCCCCAGCTCATCACGCAGGTGTTGAATGAAATCCATCATCGCCTGGGTTTCGCTCGGGTTCATTCCGGCCGTGGGCTCGTCCAGCAGCAGCAGTTTGGGCCGGGCCGCCAGAGCGCGGGCTATTTCCAACCGCCGCTGTTCACCGTAAGGAAAATTCTTGGCCAGAAAATCGCCCTTGCCGCTCATGTTAATAAACGCTAAAAGACGGTCCGCCTCTTCTTCCGCTTCCTTTTCTTCTTTCTGCGTCTTCGACAGATTCAGTACGATGCCGAGGAATCCCGATTTGAGATGACAGTGCAAGCCGACCAGGATGTTCTCCTTGGCCGTCAGGTTGGGGAAGAGACGGATATTCTGATAGGTGCGGGAAATCCCCAAATAGACGATCCGGTCCGGGAGCAATCCCAGCAGGGAGTGATTGTCAAATAAGACGACCCCCTCTTCAGCCTTGTAAAATCCGGTAATGCAGTTGAAGATAGTGGTTTTACCCGCACCGTTGGGACCGATGATGCTGTGAATGCTGTTTTCTTCGATTTCGACATTCAGAGAATCCACTGCCACCAACCCGCCGAATCGTTTTGTCATGTTATTTGCTGTGAGAATAGCAGCCATTTGTCCTCCTCAATACCGGTCTAGGTCGCTGTGGACGGTTCTGGTTCCCCGATATTGTTTTCCTCTTCTGCATGAAGCTCCATTTTATGCCTCACTTCCGGCCATAGCCCTTCGGGTCTCAAAATCATCATCGCCACCAACGCGGCTCCATAGACCAGCAATCGATATTCTGCAAACTCCCGCAACAGCTCCGGCAACCCTACCAGGGCGGCGGCACCGACGATAACACCGGGTATGCTTCCCATGCCGCCGACAATGATCAAACAGAGGATGTTGATTGAGATAATCACGTTGAAGCTGTGAGGATAGACCGAACCGAGCTTGCTGGCAAAGATGGCGCCGCTCAAGGCGGAGAACCCGGCCCCGGTGGCAAAAGCCAGCAGCTTGGTGGCCACCAGATTGATCCCCATGGCCTGGGCCACGTCCTCATCCTCCCGCATGGCCATCCAGGCTCGCCCCAGCCGTGACCCCTTCAGACGGAGTGAAATGAAGACCACAAGGATACAACCGGCCAGGATCAAGTAATAAATCTGCTGGGGGGTTATGAACTGATATCCCATAATGGCGGCTTTGGGAATCTTACCGGCGCCTTGTGCGCCCCCCAGCCAAGGCCGTAAGAAATCTGAAAGTACGAGAATCCGGATGATTTCGCCGAAGCCCAGGGTGGCGATGGCCAGATAATCACCCCGCATTTTCAGAACCGGGATGCCGAGCAAGACCCCGAAAAAAATCCCCAGAACAACGGCGAAGGGAAGTGCCTGCCAGAAGGTCAGGCTGAAAAACCCCAGTTCCGGGGATGTTAAAACGGCGGTCACATAAGAACCGATGGCAAAAAATGCCACATAACCGAGATCCAGCATGCCGGCGTACCCCACGACGATATTGAGCCCCAGACCCAACAGCACGTAAAGGCCCACGATGGTGAGCACTTCACTGAGAAAGAGGCCGAGGATATGAGGCAAAGCTAACAAAACCACCGCCAACATGAAAAAGGCGCTGATCTTGATCCCGCGCTGGCTCCCTCCGGAAAGGTTCCCATAGCCGGATTTAATATCCTGACCCTTCAGGGCCCAAGCCGTCATCACGACCGCAATCAGTATTACGATTGAAATGGAACCCGACACGGTGAGCCCGTTACCGGTAAAGAGCCACTCACTGACGACGGCCACCGGGCCCCATGCAGCGATGACCGGTCGTATAAGATCCTGCAAAACGCCTGCAATGATCATGCTGCTCAGGGACAAAATGATTACCCGTCGGGTCAGTCGCGGCAGATAAAAAAGAGCTGCTGCGAATACACCGCAACCCATCCCGATCAAGAGAATGATAAAGATACCCGCGACCCCCTTGTGCCCGAGGGTTAACAGCTTATACAGCATGGGGGAGGCGTTGACCAGTACGGCCCGCAAATTGATCAGCCTGCCCACGATGACCAGAAAGGCCAAAAACCCTCCGGTAACCGAACTTCCGATCACGGCGTTAAGGCCGGGAGCGAGTGACTCATCGCTGCCGGTGCGCTTTGCCGCAATGTACCCTATGAACACGCCTCCAATCAGCAGCAGGACTTGCCCCATGGTGATGACTTCGGCAATGATGTCGCGTCGGTGAAACGACTCCACCATCCCCACCAGAGCGATGACCAGTACGGCAACCCCGCCGATGATGCCGGTTTTTACTCCGTGTTCCCATAAAGAGCGCGTTTGTGTCATGATCCTCTCTTTTTCCTTTTCTTTCCTGACGGTTAAGCCTTCTTTGCTGCGAGGCGTTCACCCATAATACCCATGGGCCTGAAGATGAGCACCAAAACAAGCATCGTAAAGGCGATGGCGTCTTTCAACTGGTACGGGGCGGGGATTCCCAGGCCGTCCAAAAACAGACTCGGTCCCACGGACTCGATCAATCCAAGGAAAATCCCCCCCAGCATGGCTCCGGGGATATTGCCGATACCGCCCAAGACCGCCGCGGTGAAGGCTTTGATCCCGGGAATAAATCCCATGAAAAAGTGAACCTGTTTGAACATCAAGGCATAGAGGACACCGGCCGCGCCGGCGGCCATCCCCCCGATAATGAAGGTGGTGGAAATCATGCCGTCCACATTGATCCCCATCAGGGATGAGGCTTCCTTGTCTTCCGATACGGCCCGGATCGCCTTTCCCGCCCGGGTCAGCATAATAAAACTGTAGAGGGCCGCCATGAGCAGGATGGCGGCGACGATCACCACCAGTTGAAATTTCAGGATCCGGATGCCGAATATCACCCATGCGCCCTCGAAAATCTTGATCACCGGATACGCCTGAAAACCGGATCCGTATAATCCCCGAAACATGTACTGCAAAAAGAAAGAGGCCCCGATGGCGGTAATCAGCGGAATCAAACGGGGAGCGCCCCTCAGGGGACGATATGCGATTTTTTCCAGAAAATAGGCGATCATGGTGGATATCGCCATGGCCACAACAAAAATAACGAACAGGGCGGTAAACGGGTGTTTATCGAGGAAATCGGACCGGTACATGGCGGCCGCCACAAAGTAAGCGGTGTAGGGTCCGCTCATAAATACCTCGCCGTGGGCGAAATTGATCATCCGCAAGACACCGTATACCATGGTGTACCCCGTGGCGATCAGGGCATAAATGCTTCCCTGAGCCAAGCCGAAAATAACGAAGTCGATCCAGTGCCGACCGGTATACTTGCCTGCGACGAGAGTGGCGACGGAACCCCAAATAACCATCAAAAGCAGCGTACCTCCGATCAGCCACATCACGATATCGGTGGGTGTGATACTTTCCTTCCAGCGTTGAAACATAATACCCTCCATCCCCTGATATCACCTGAACCCACCCGGTATCAGGTGTACAGGTCAGGGTCAGACCGAGTCTTTGAATAGGGTCAGGCCCGCCGGAACGCGGGCCTGTTTGTCAATTTTTGCATAGAGAAACCCGATTTCATTGATGATGCTGAAACCGGGTTTCTCATCCCTTTTATTTGTAAGGTTTCCAGATAGGCATAGTGGGCATTTCGCCCTTCTTGATGTTATCGATATTGGTCTCGTATACGGCAATCCGCGGATCCGCACAGTCACCGTATTTGTCACAGTTCAACGTACCGGTCATTCCTTTAAAGCCTTTGGTGGCGTACATGGCGTCACGCAGCTTCATACGGTCGATGGTCAGAGAGCCGTCCTTACCCGCAACCCCAACCTTGTCGATCGACTTTAAAATCATCATGGCGGCGTCGTAGGAATGCGCGTGGAACGGCGCCTCCGGTTTTTTACCGTATTTCTCCTGATGCTTCTTCAGGAAGTCCTTGTATGCGGCGGGGAACGCTGAAAAATCCGGGCTGGTATGATACATGCCCACAGCGGCTTCGCCGGCGGCTTTGTAGAAGTCAGGGGAGAAGATGCCGTCCGCCCCCATCATCTTGGTTTTTTCCAGACCGGAAACCTCTTTGCCTTGACGGGTGATGTGTCCGCCTTCGGCGATGAAGATCGGGTAGTAGATAAGGCCCGGTTTACCGGTTGCAATGGAGGTCAGCACCGGACGCATGTCCGTGTCCCCGGGGCTGACCGCTTCCTGAGCGGTAATTTTTCCGCCCATCTTCTTGAAGTTCGCAGCAAACACCTGCGCCAGCTGCTCGGCATAGACGCTGCCGTCATGGATGGTAGCCGCCGAGGTAACCTTCAATACATCCTTTGCGAACTGGGCCGCCACTGCCCCCTGAACCGTGTCGTTGTGGCAGGTCCGCAGATAGCCGCTGTAGCCGTCTCCCCGTTTGGGGTCCGTCAGATAAGGCGCTGTGTTGGAAGGGGAAACCGACGGGATACCGGCCGCCCAGAGAATCGGAACACCCGGTTTGGCCGCGCTGGAACAGTTGGAGCCGATGGCCGCTACGACGGAGGGGTCGGAAGCGATCTTGGTGGCGGCTGCCTGCCCGCCTTCAGGACCGCAGCCGGTGTCCTCACCGGTCAGCTTGATGGGATGGCCCTTGATTTTTTTGCCGAAATCTTCGATAGCGATTTCAATGCCCCGCACCGTGTCCATACCCAACGAGGTGTTCGGTCCGGAAATGACAAACCAGTATGCGATGTGAACCGGTTCGCCTTTTTTAATTTTTACCACACCCTTGCCGGCTGCGGCAGCGGGCATGGCCAAACAAAAGACTGCAATCAAAACGATAAAAAGAGTTAAAATCCGTTTCATGAGTTCCTCTCCTTTCTGAATAACAGTATTGAAAAATTCAACCTGCTGTTGGTTAAAGCCATAGCCTAAATGGGAATTCATCACCTCCTCTCGGTATCATGGGATTATTATTGATTTGGGCAAAGGTCAGGTGCAATTTTTTATCCACCCGTAAAAATCCGTCGTCACGCCCGCCCAATCCGGCGATAGGCACATCAGCTGCGACCAAAGTTTGCTTCAGTCGCTGGATATCCTCCCCCCGGCCCGCTAGGCTGCAATGGCCACCACATCGCCCTAGACGTTTTCTCTGGACCCGGCCGGATGACATAGGGGATACCCGTTCTTCTATTTCATTACCCGAAAGACCCCGCACAGCGTGATATCGCTTATCGAAAGCATATTAAAGCACGGGACCATCGCGGATAAAACTGGCTACAAAATAGCCACACAACCTTATGACCGTTACAGAACTTTGGCCTCCGCTGTCAAGCAAAATATTTAAATACCCTAAAAAATGCCTCCCATTTCGTATGGTTCCGGCAGGCTTCCGCTTGCCGAAAGAGCCTGGATAAATTGCGATTCAGATGCATCAGAAAAGGCCCGATACAAATGGTCGACACGAGATTCGGAAAAAGCCTTGCCGTACTAATAATATCTTAGTATTAGAGATTTCAAGATCTTAGAGATTTAACCCTATTCACGGTTATCCAAATGAAAGCTACTCAGATTATTAAAAAAATCGGGATCTTCGTTAAAGCGGATCCCAAAGCGGGTCGCAAAGCCGATGAACTGGAGAAGTGGCTCCATGCTCAGGGAACTGCCGTTATCAGAAAGGAAAACAGGCCCTTTGAGTTAACCAACCGGAATAACACAAAATATTCGGCGCCTGCAGATTTGTTCTGTGTATTCGTACTCGGGGGGGACGGTACATTCTTAAGTGCGGTTCGATGGATCGGAGATCAGAAAATACCCATCCTCGGTATCAAATTTGGAGATATCGGGTTTTTGGCTGAAACATCCGAAGAAAGCCTGATATCCGCTGCTGATGCGGTGTTAAAAAAAGAATTCTCTACCGAAACCCGGATACGGTTGATGGTTCGGGTTGTCCGCGATGAAATAGATCGTGCATGCGAAACCGTCCTAAACGATGTCGTGATAAACAGAGGTGCGCTTGCCCGGCTGGCCAACATCGATACTTATATCGACGAACATTATCTGACGACCTATCGGGCGGACGGTCTAATCGTGGCTACCCCCACCGGTTCCACGGCGTATTCCGTTGCCGCAGGAGGACCGATCATTCACCCGACTGTTCCCGGAATCATCATGACTCCCATTTGCCCTTTCACCCTCACCAACCGTCCCCTTATCATTCCGGATACTGCCTGCATCACCATACGGCTGGGGGCAAAATCATCGGATATCATGTTGACCTTTGACGGTCAGGAGGGATTGGAAATCGATGATCGGGATACCATAATTATCAAAAAGGGGAAGTATCCGGTGACCATGATAAGTCTTCCGGGACAGAACTACTATGATATTCTCAAGTCCAAATTGAGCTGGAGCGGAGGACGCGCCTGAGCTTATCTCGGGAACGCTGCCGGATTCCCCGCATCCACCGGTAGAGACGCTCCGGTGGTGGGCGTCAGTTCACTGGCAAAAAACACAACGGCATTTCCCACATGTTCTCCCGATACCTGAACCTTTAAAAGGCTCCGCTGCCGGTAATAATCCTTTAAGCCCTGGGCATCAAGCCCTCTCGATTTCATTCGATCGGGACCCACCTCTTCCCACAGCTTCGAACCGATGGTGTCATCGCCGAAGACCGCATCCGGGTTGACCATATTCACCCGCACCCCTAACTCCGCCAGTTCAAGTGCGGCAATTTTTGATATCTGATGGGCGCCGGCTTTGGAAGCGCTATAGGCACCGAAGGCGGCTCCCGGATCGAATACGTTCTTGGAACTGATAACGACAATATTTCCGCCGGTTCCCTGCCGCCTGAATATGGGTATTGCCCCTTTGATAACCGTATAGGTGCCTTTCAGATTGACGGATATTACCTGATCAAATTTTTCCGGTTTCAGATCCTCCAGCTTGGCCACATGGGCAATACCTGCATTGGGGACCACAATGTCGATCCCGCCCAACCGACGGCAGATTTCCTTAAATGCGGATTCAACGGAGTCCAGATCCGTGACATCCATGACCATCGCTTCTACTCGATCCTCACCAAAGGCTTCGGCAAGCAAATGATGCACACGATTCAACCGGGAGCCGTCGATATCGGAAATAACAACCACCGCTCCTGCAGCAAGAACCTGTTTGGCAATGCCATAACCGATGGCACCCGCACCGCCTGTTATGATCGCCACTTGTCCTTGAAGGGGCTTCATGTCTTTTCCCAACTTCTTCTGCTGCAGATTCCAGCACTCCATGTCAAAGACATGAGATTCCGCAATCGGCTTGTAACCCCCCAGCGCATTCGCCAACAATTTCGCTCGAATGGTATGCTCCCCGATATCCGCGCTGACCCGCGCAGCCTTTCGGGTCTCTCCCAGAGCGATCATTCCCACTCCGGAAACCAAAAACAGGATCGGATAAGGATTCAAATCCGCTTGGTTTCGGCAGTATCGTTTAAAATCGGTTTTAAACGCATCGATGGCCATATTGACGAGATCCTTCAAATCATCGTCAAGTTCAGGCACATGATCGATAAAAACCATTTGGTGCTTGGTCCGGATAGCATGATCCGGTGTCAATACCCCTGACCGGCAGATCTCTCTTGCTTCCGGAGACAATGACGCTTTCACCAGGTCGGGCGATGTCCGCGCCTCGATGTAAAATCGGCGCAGCCGGCCGTCCGGCGCCGGCCGGGAAACAGCGCCGCGGAGTACAGGCGCCACTCGGACGATGTCGGATTCGGAACCGCCCTCCTTATCCATACCGGCGTCTTGAACGCCGATGGGTGAGGTACGGATTTTTTCTGCAATAAATTTTTCGGCCCGGGTGACAAATCGGATCATGTTGTCATAGGCGGTCTTCGCCTCTTCGGAAAAGGTAAAGATGCCGTGATGCATCACCACAACAGCATCCGCATCCGGGGCATCTTCATAAGCCTCTGCAACCGCCTTTGCCAATGGAAAGCCGGACATCTCATACGGAATAATCGTTACCCGGCTGCCCAGCGCCTCTTCAACAAATGCTTTCCCCTGCTTTTGGTTTGTCAGTATAAGAATACTGTCGGCATGGGTATGATCGATATATTTATGGGGCAGGAATGCATGCAGCAAGGCCTCTACCGAGGGATTCGGCGAACGGCTTTCAATGCGGTTAATGGCGAGCTGGTTTTCCATCGCTTCATCGGACAGGGAATCGAGACGCCGCAGTTTCCGGATCGGATCCAGCATCAGCCCGGCAAACCCCTCCGGCTCCATGGTCGCCAAATCCCATCCGCTACCCTTAACAAACAGAACATCGATCTCCTCATCCAGAATGTTTTTGATCCTGCATTTTACGGAAGTGTTCCCGCCCCCATGCAATACAAGATCCCGGTTTTTTCCGATAAGCCGGGAAGTATATACCCTCAATGCCAGCTCGCGGGAATACGCTGAGCATTGTTGAATAAATTGTCTTGCATCCTCTGTATTATAAAGGTTTTCCATCTAAAGACGGCTTTCAAGCTTTTTGTTTTTCTTCTTCGTAGATGTCCACTGCCGTCTTAACATCGGCATTTCCATGGACAATCGCCCGCAACCCCTTCATCACAGGCACCGGGTGTGGGTGCTGCCATACATTGCGGCCCAGATTAAGACCGATGGCACCCCTTTGCATGCCATCATGCACGAATTCAAACACTTCCCGCTCCGTCTCACACTTTGGCCCTCCGGCCATAACGATTGGAACCGGACACCCCTCAACCACCTTGTCAAACGCTTCACACCAATAGGTCTTCACCACTTTGGCGCCGAACTCGGCAGCAATTCTGCAACACAGCCCCAAATATCTGGCATCTCTCTTTTCCAGTTCCCGGCCGACTGCAGTAACCGCCATAACCGGAATTCCGTTCGTTTCGCATTCGTCCACAAGCTTTCCGAGATTGACCAGAGAATCGTATTCATAGTCACTCCCGATGAAGATGGACATGCCGACCGCAGCGACATTGAGTCTGATCGCCTCCTGAACGGACGTGGTAAGGGATTCGTGGGCCAAATCTTTACCCACCACACTGGTTCCACCCGAAACCCTCAGAATGACCGGTGGGCTGTTGTCCGGTGGAACGCATGCACGGAGCACCCCTCGTGTTACAAAAAGACCGTCGGCATACGGAACAAGCGGCCGGATGGTCTCGCCGGGTTTTTCCAACCGTGAAGTGGGGCCCTGAAAATAACCGTGATCGATGGGAAGAAACATGCAGTGCCCATCCGATTGAATCAATCTTGAAAGTCGATTTTGCATTCCCCAATCCATTTGATATACCTCCTTGTTCGATCAAAATAGTAATAATCATTGTTACGGGTGTCAGGTTTCGGGTGTCAGGAAACATCCGCACCTTAGAGTTTAACACTGAAACCTGAAACCATTACATCGTCTCAGGAACAATTCAGTTCCCCAAAGGTTTAGCCTTCTTTTGGGTTATTGAACCGTAAAATTAAAAGACTGCCACTTTAAATATCGCTGTCCATAGCCCTTATAGTTGCCCCGTCAGGTAAAATCAATATTCAAGTTTCCAAACGATCAGTGAAGCCATAGGTATTTGATTTGGTTGACTTTTAACTCGTCTTTCATTATAAGCTCAAAAAAGAAAGCAATTGGGGACACATAGGAACTGTCACGAGCGCAATTACCGGCAACGAATCCTAAACAAAGGACTTGCTATGGCTTCACGTCTCAAATCCCTGTTCAAGTTTCGACCGATTTACATCTCCATCTCCGCCATCCTTATCGGAAGCGCTGCTTATCTGACGGGGATACCGTTTCTCGATCTCATGGAACTGAAAACCATAGATCTTCGATTTACATCCAGGGGAGACATCAAACCCGGACCCGATGTCGTATTGGCGGTCATTCACGAGAAAAGCCTGGCCAGAGAGGGAAAATGGCCCTGGCCTCGGGCTAAGATGGCTGCATTGGTAAAGAAACTTTCGGATGCCGGGGCTAAGGTCATCGCCTTTGATATCGGGTTTCTGGAACCGGACAACAAACGCCTGGTTGAAATGCTGGATGCCGTAGAACAAAAAATTCAAGGCTTCAGCACCCAATCTCCGGATATGAGGGAATATTTCGAACGCCTGAAGCATCAATCCGATTATGACCGACTCCTTGCGGAAGCCATTCGAGACTCAAAGGCAAAGGTCGTGCTGGGCTTCTTTTTCCAGATGGACAAGGGAAGTGCCGGCCATATCGGGCAGGAAGCGCTTTCCGCTTACGAAAAGTTAATTCGAGGCTCCGCGTACAAGATGGTCCATTATACATCGGGCCTTGCTCAGAAAGCGCCCTTGAGAGAGGCGTTGGCGCCTCAACCCAATATTGCAGGGATCTCCCAGGCCTCCGAATATGCCGGCACCTTCTCAATGGTTCCGGATCTTGACGGTGTGGTCCGCAGGATGCCTGCCGTGATCAAATTTAAAGACCTGCTGTATGCACCGCTCTCTCTTGTGGCCATCAGCGCGTTCAAGAACGAGCCCATATCTTTGAAAATCGCAGACTATGGGGTGGAGTCGGTGCGAATCGGGAAACTGGAGATCCCCTCCGATGAGCTGGGGCAAATCGTTATCAACTACCGGGGGAAAGAAAAAACATACCCCCATATCCCGGTCACCGATATTATTCATGGCAACGTCCCGGACGGAACGTTTAAGGATAAAATCGTTCTGGTGGGCGTAACCGCCACCGCCATCTATGATATGCGTGTGACACCGTTCGGCAATGTGTTCCCCGGCCTCGAGATTCATGCCAATCTTATAGACACGGTATTGTCAGAGGATTTCCTGAGACAACCGGCATGGACCACTGTTTTCGATTTGTTGTTCATGGTTGTCGGGGGCCTGATGCTCGGATTCGTCCTTCCACGGGTCGGGGCTTTCTATGGCGCCCTTTTCTGCATCTCCGTATTTATCGGCCACATATTGATATGCCAGTTCTTTTTTTCCGACAAGGGCTGGATTTTAAATGTGGTTTATCCATTGTCGGTGATTTTACTGCTCTATGTGGGGAAAAACATCTACAAATATCTTGTGGAAGCGCGGCAAAAACGATGGATCAGGGGGGCGTTTTCGACTTACCTGGCCCCTTCCGTGGTCCAGCAGTTGATCGATTCACCTGACAAACTCATATTGGGCGGCGAACAGCGGGATATCACCGCCTTTTTTTCCGATGTACAGGGATTCACAAGCATTTCGGAAAAACTCACTCCCCATGAACTGGTAGAACTTTTAAACGAATTTCTCACTGAAATGACCGATATCATCTTACGGCACGAGGGCACGGTGGACAAATTCGAAGGCGATGCCATCATCGCATTTTTCGGTGCACCCAATGAGCTCAAAAATCATCCGGAGGTTGCCTGCAATGCCAGCATCGACATGCAAAATCGCATGATCGAACTCAGAAATCACTGGAGAGGTCAGGATAAACCCGAACTTAAAATGCGTATCGGACTTTGCACCGGTCCCGCTGTGGTGGGTAACATGGGCTCAAAAAACCGAATGGACTACACCATGATGGGCGATACGGTCAATACGGCTGCAAGATTGGAGGGGGTAAATAAGATCTACGGAATATATACCCTCGTCAGCAATTCTACCCATCAAGGATTGAACGGCAATATATTTACCCGTGAAATCGATTCCATCAATGTGGTGGGCAGGGATGAACCGGTGACGGTTTATGAACTCATGGGTTATAGGGGAGATATCGATTCAAATCGGATGGATATGACGAAACAATATGCAGCGGGTCTTCACGCTTACAGAAACCAGCAATGGGACAAGGCTGTTGAATTGTTTCAGGCCGCGTTATCCCTGGTTTCCGAAGACGGACCCAGCAAAACCATGCTTGAACGTTGTTTTGAATTTAAAGAATCGCCGCCGGGAAAAGGATGGAACGGCAGCTACACCATGCGGTCCAAATAGGCCTGAAGGGATATTTTTCATAAGCAGGTCAATGATGGATTGTCTGACATGCCGTTTTACCATTTCGCTTGGAATTTTTTCTTCATTTATATATGATGCATTATTGGCGCTGTTAATCGAGGTGTCGGGAAGATAACATGATCCGATAGCGAAATGAATAATCAACGACTACATCCTGCAAACTTATTCATATGGAATCGTAAAGGAAAAATGAAAGGGTATTTCGTCTGTATATTGGTCTTTTTGGGCATGCTCGGCGCACCCTTTATCGGATTCGGTATCGAATCTCACGATGTCATCGAACAGAAACCCACCGGGCAAATCAACTGGACCAAGGGAACCGTATCTGCCACGGGCAAAGCGCTTCCCGATGAGAATGAAACAGACAAATCGCAGGCGCTGCAGGCTGCCGTTACCGCCGCCGGTCAGGATGCCGGGAAAAACCTGGTTCAATTGATTAAAGAAATCAGCATCGATTCAAACACCGCGATGGGTGACATTCTCGTGGCAAGCGAAACCATCAAAAGTAAACTGAAAGAAATTCTGGATGCTTTAAAACCGATTGAGCCGACAAGTCATCTGCCGGACGGAACCGTGATGATCAAGCTGCAAATGTCGTTAAAGGGCGCTTTTGCACAACTCATCCTTCCGGCCGACATCAAACAGATAGAGCCGATTAAGCAGGTAAATCCGGTCAAGCCCGATCCCAAAGCAGACACTTCCGTTAAATCCAAAGCTCCGGCGCCTGCTCCAATTCAATCAAAACCGATCCTTTATACCGGAATGATTGTGGATGCCAAGGGTGTGAGTGATGTGAAACCGGCGATCGTACCGAAAATTGTTGATGAATCCGGGCAGGAAATATACGGTCCCGCATTCGTAAGTCGCGAATATGCCTTGCAGGTCGGCATGAGCGGATACACCCGTACCCTATCATCGGCGAAAATCGACCCCAGAATTAAAGAAAATCCATTAATTGTTAAAGGTCTCAAAACCAAGAACAATGGAAGATCCGTCATCGTTGTCAGCAACTCTGATGCTGCTAAACTTAGACAGGCGTCCGAACACCTCTCTTTTCTCAGAAAATGCAGTGTCATTATTGTGCTGGATTAGACCGACATTCTTTCACATCTTATCATTTGTCCCGGGATGTGTATGGACGATAAGGGCCGAGTAAAAAAAATTATACTGCTGTCGATTTCACTGATTTTTCTGCTTTTGCCGCAAGCAAATGGAGAAGAGCGGCCGGTGATCTTGCGGCTTGAAGGCAAAGCAACGGCAACCGCCGAAAATGGCAAGACCCCTGTCTCATTGAAAAAAGGAGATGTTATAGAGATCGGCGGTCAAATCCATACGGAAGTAAATTCACGGATGGCTCTCGATTTTGGAGAGGATCATCATATCCGGCTTGATGAACTGACAACCTGTGAATTGACGGTTCATCCCATAGACAAAGATAATAAAAGTAAAGATACAACGCTGCATGCGATATCCGGAAATATCTGGTTCAGTGCTTCGAAGGTCGCAACACCGAAACGTCGTGTTTCGATATCAATGGAGCATGCCGTGTTTCAGCCGAACCAAGCCGTTTTCAGGCTCTCTATTTTTCCGAACAACTCGGTTCTGGTGAAAATCTATCAGGGAACCGTAACCGTAAGTAAGAAAAAAACTACGGCTCGCGAAGGGGAAGCGAGCCGTAAATCAAAATTCTGGAGTCATCTCCTCAAACCGATGCAACAGATTTTTATCCGGCCGGACGGCACGTCAACAAATCCATTTCAATTTATGGTCAAACCGGACCGAAGTACATGGGTGCTCTGGAATCAGTCCTTGGATAAAGAGCTCTTGTCAACCCGGCAGTAATCCTAATTCCTTTATCTCCTAATCCGGACAAACCGGAAATTCCAAATAACAAATCCCAAATAACAAACAATATCCAATAACCAAAAACACAAATTCAAAACAAAGATTTGTATTGATCTGTCATATCACTAAGTACACGTATTCTTAAATACGGTTACGTATTACAATTGGTTTCTTCATCCTATGAAAAAGTTTAAAGTGCCTAAAGTGATCTAGAGTGCCTAAAGTTAAGGTGTTTTATCAATTTTATATTG
>DUZK01000036.1 GCA_013349495.1 Deltaproteobacteria bacterium | reverse complement strand
TTGAGGAATGCGCTTTTAGCGCGGTCAATATAAAATTGATAAAATACCTTAACTTTAGGCACTCTAGATCACTTTAGGCACTTTAAACTTTTTCATAGGATGAGGAAACCAATTGTAATACGTAACCGTATTTAAGAATACGTGTACTTAGTGTACGCCGCAGTGGCAGCGAGATGAAGCGCAACGCCGAAATTGGACTTTTTACGAAGCCATCAAAGTTGACTTGATAGAGCCTGTCTGTTATGCCAGCGAGCATCAAGCCAAAGGAAAGGATACGCCTTAAGATGGAAAGAACACTATCTATTATCAAACCCGACGGTGTGGGGCGAAACCTGATCGGGGATGTAATCAAACGTTTGGAACAAAATGGACTGAAGGTCGCTGCCATGAAGATGATATGGATGACCAAAGCCCAGGCACAAGGATTCTATGCCGTTCATGAGGGCAAACCCTTTTTCGACGGTCTGACGGATTTTATGTGCTCAGGCCCCATTGTCGTGATGGTGGTTCAGGGGGAGAATGTCATCGAACAATATCGGAAGCTGATGGGAGACACCAACTTCGAAGATGCCGAAGAAGGAACCATTCGACGGGAGTTTGCCACCAGTACTCGGAAAAATGTCGTTCACGGATCGGATTCCACCGAATCCGCTGCCCTTGAGATCGGATACTTCTTTAACCGCTTTGAAATCGTCGGGTGATGCCAGAACAAATTGTCCTTGAACATGTCTCAATTATTTTGCAGCGGCCACGATATCCTGAAAATATCGGGGCCGCTGCCCGTGCCATTCGGAATATGGGCATCGGGCAGCTTGTGGTGGTAAGCCCGGAAAATTGCGATCTTACTCGGATCCTTAAAATGGCAACCCACGTGGCATCGGACGTGGTTGAGGAGATGGAGGTATTTGAGGACCTTAAGGATGCAGTGGGCCCTTATCAGTATGTTGTCGGAACCACCGCACGATTGGGAGGGGAACGCCAAACCGTTTTTTCTCCACCTGAAATGGCCAAAATTCTCGTTCCCATCTCCCGGGAAAACCGAATAGCGATTCTTTTCGGGCCTGAAGACAGGGGGCTCACCAATGAAGATATCCGGCTCTGCCACACCCTTGTGAACATACCGACAGCCGAATTCTCCTCCCTGAATTTGGCACAAGCCGTAATGATATTATGCTATGAGCTGTTTAAGGCAAACAGCAGATCCGGCCAGAAAAAAATTCCGCGACTGGCCGAGCGCCACGAACTGGAAGGCATGTACAAACAGCTGCAGGAAATTCTGATCCGGGTGGACTTTATCAAACCGGACAATCCGGATTACTGGATGAACAATATGCGTCGATTCTTCAATCGCCTGCCGTTGAGGGCGAAAGAAATCAGAATCATCCGGGGTATTTGCCGACAGATCGACTGGTACAGCAAAAAATGCTACAAAGACGGCGAAGATAGTAAAAAACCGGATGGGGATTAAGCCCCTGCGGCTGCCATGGCCGCTGCCTTTTCCGCCTCTTTCTTTTCGAGTGCATCGGCCCTGGCTATCACCCGGTTGATATCCTTCATGTTGGCCACATCGTACATCCGGCCATCCACTTTCACCGACCCCTCACCCCGGGCATACCCCTCATCCAGTGCGACCTTTACCCTTCTGGCCAGATCCAGGTCGACTGCTTCCGGTTGATAGCCTTCGTTGGCCGCTTTCACCCATGCAGGATGAATCACTATGGATCCACGATAACCCATATAGAATGCGTGTTTGCAGGCGTTATACATTCCCTCGGGGCCCAGGGAAACATCGGTGAAGTCCACATTCCTCTGAGCGCCAAGGCCGCAGGGCTGGACACCGGCGGCGACGGCTGCATGCCGGACTTTGTTTTCAGCATACACATAGTGATCGAAATTCAGCTCCGGTTTCCGGGTATACCCCATATCCACCGAAAGATCCACCTGCCCTATATTCGTCTGGACAATACGGGGACTGGCTTTCGCAATCTCCTCGGCATTGATGATCCCGATTGCGGTCTCAATGATCAAATCGAATTGTATTTTACCTTCCGGAATATCGCGTTCCTTTTCAAGCTGAGAGACCATCTCGTCAATGCGCTTGATCTCTTCTCCAGATTCAGCTTTCGGGATCATGACCCCGGTCAACTCGGAATATATGATGGCATCCAGATCTTCTTCCTCGAGGCCCCGGTTGATACGCACCTGAACGTCCGCCCTTCCTTTTTTCACCACAGACAGGGCATCCTTTACCAGTTTCCGTGCAGAGTCCTTGTCCTGTGGGGCAACGGCATCTTCAAGATCCAAAATGATGCAATCGGCACCTCGGGACCACGCCTTTTGGACGAATTTATCCCGATTGACCGGAACAAACAGTTTCGATCGACGAACGAGTAAATTGGTGTCATGTTGAACAGTCATATTCAAGCTCCTCTATTAATGAAACGTTTCGAAAATTCTACAACCTATTGATATTATGGTTTAACTGACGCTTAACATTGCAGTGCAACATGGAATAGTGGAATGATGGAATAATGGAATATTGGGTGTAAAAGCGGAAACGATCTTTTTAATAAAATCGATAGAATTCATTTTAACCCATTATTCCAGCACTCCAGCATTCCAACCTTCCAATTCGGGCGAAGCCCCTATGTTCTGTCGCTCAGCAATTCTCATTTGATCTTCTGGGAGATGTGTTTCATGAGCCCGCCGCTTTGAATCAGCTCCTGCATGAAAGGCGGGATCGGCTTGAAGTGATAGGATTTTCCGGAATCCAGATGTATAATTTCACCCGTTTCCATGTCAACGGAAAGACGGTCGCCGGTATTAAAAGCATCCGTATCTTCACACTCCAGAATGGGAAGCCCCATGTTAAACGAATTTCGGTAAAAAATCCGGGCATAATTCTTTGCGATGACACAGGAGACACCCACTGCCTTGATGGCGATGGGGGCATGTTCACGTGAAGAGCCGCACCCGAAATATTTTCCGGCAACGATAATATCAGACTCGGATACGTTATCGGCAAAACTCGGATCGGCATCTTCCATGCAGTGTTTTGCAAGTTCTTCCGGATCACTGGTGTTCAGGTAGCGAGCCGGCAGGATTTGATCCGTATCGATATCGTCTCCAAACTTCCAAACTTTCCCTTCGATTTTCATTTCTTCTCCTTAAAAGAATTATTAAGGGACTAATCAGCTACTAACAAAGGATTCTTGTCTTCATACCACTTCCTCTGGTCCGGCCAATTTTCCGGCAACAGCGGAAGCCGCCGCCACAGCCGGATTGGCCAGATACACTTCGCTTTTGGGATGTCCCATCCGGCCCACAAAATTCCGGTTAGTGGTGGATACTGCTCGCTCTCCCTCCGCCAGTATTCCCATAAAACCGCCCAAGCACGGGCCACAGGTGGGTGGGCTGATAAAAGCACCGGCATCCAGGAACGTTTCAAAAAGACCTTCATCCAGAGCCGCTCGATAGATATTGGTGGTGGCGGGGATTATAATCAAACGGGTCTCCTTGGAAACCTTCTTTCCTTTCAATACCTTGGCAGCCATACGCAGATCTTCCAGTCGACCATTGGTACAGGATCCGATGATCACCTGATCAATGGGAATTTCCTCAACCTCACTGATGCCGCGGGTATTTGAAGGCAGATGAGGATACGCAACCTGGGGTTCGATATTGCTTACATCATATTCTTTGATTTCGACAAAATTGGCATCAGGATCACCTCTCATGAGCTCATAATCCCGAGAAGCCCGCTCTTTTACATAGGCTTCGGTGATCTCATCCGGCTCCATTATTCCGTTCTTGGCGCCCGCCTCAGTCGTCATGTTGGCCATGGTCAAGCGACCGGCCATATCAAGCTGTTTCAGCGCAGGTCCTGCAAACTCCATGGCCTTATAGAGCGCTCCGTCTACACCGATATCTCCGATGGTATATAGAATAAGATCCTTTCCACCCACCCAGGGGTTCAGATCCCCATTGTAGATAAACATCATGGTTTCAGGCACTCTGAACCACAGTTCTCCGGTAACCATCACCGCTGCGAAGTCGGTGCTGCCGACTCCGGTGGAAAATGCGCCCAGCGCACCATGGGTGCAAGTATGGCTGTCTCCGCCGATGATGAGATCTCCGGGTAAGACGATTCCTTTTTCAGGCAACAGCGCATGCTCGACTCCCATCTCACCGGAATCGTAAAAATGTACGAGCTTCTGCTCCTTGGCAAATTCTCTCAACATTTTTGCCTGGGTGGCGGATTTGATATCCTTGTTGGGAACAAAATGGTCCAATACGAGGACGACTTTCTCCCTATCAAAAACCTGCGTGGCGCCGCTTTTATAAAATTCGTTGATGGAAATGGGTGCGCTTATGTCGTTGCTGAACGCAATATCCACCTTCGCATTGATTAACTCTCCCGGCTCCACCCTGTCGAGACCGGCATGCTTTGCCAAAATCTTTTCCGTTAAAGTCATTCCCATCGTGATGTCTCCTTTTTAAAATCCTGATTCATAAGGCGCTGGGTATCTCTCGCGCCGGAATTCAGAAGCCGATATTCAGGGGGCGGTATAATACCGGATTCCGGCTCCTGACTTCTGAATTCTCTAAATATAGATAGATGGTATTTTTATGCACTTATACAAATGAGGACTGAATTGTCAAACTAGTCCGTATCGGTTTTAAGGACTGAAAGAAAAGCGGTTTGGGGAATCATCACCTTTCCCACCATTTTCATCCGTTTTTTACCTTTCTTCTGTTTCTCGAGAAGCTTTCGCTTCCGGGTAATATCTCCTCCATAGCATTTGGCGGTAACGTCCTTCCGGAAAGGAGAGATGGTGGTTCGAGCGATAATCTTTGATCCGATGGCCCCCTGAATGGCAATCTTATACATCTGTCTGGGGATCTCCTCTTTGAGAGCTTCACAGGCATGCCGTGCCCGTTCAACGGCTCTATCCTGATGAACGATCTGTGACAGCGCATCTACACGCTCTCCGTTTATCAGGATATCCATTTTCACAAGGGTCGTTTCCCGGTATTCGATGAGTTCATAATCGAACGACCCGTATCCCTGGGTTATCGACTTAAGCTTATCGTAAAAGTCAAAAATGACCTCAGACAACGGAAGCTCGAATATCATTTCCATACGATTGCTGGTCAGATATTGATAATTCTTGTTCACCCCTCTTCGTTCGAGACAAAGTTTCATCACCGCTCCCATATAACGGTCCGGAACGATGATGGATGCTTTGATGTAGGGTTCCAAGGTACCCAGAATCGTCATGGGATCCGGATACAAAGAGGGGTTGTCGATGGTCAGTGATACATTGTCCTGCATAATCAGACGGTGCTGAACAGACGGTGCGGTCAGTATGATTGATAAATCGTACTCCCGTTCCAGCCTTTCCTGCACCACTTCAAGATGGAGCAATCCCAGAAAACCGCATCGAAAACCGAAACCGAGCGCCACCGAACTGTCCTTCTCGTAAACCAGGGAAGCATCATTCAGTTTCAGTTTTTCAAGGCCCGCGGCAAGATCTTCATACTCATCCGAGGCTACCGGATAGATGGAAGAAAAAACCACCGGCTTGGCCTCTTTGAATCCGGGCATGGCCTTCCCACAGGGTCTGTTTCTTAATGTCACCGTATCACCGCACCGGGTATCACTGACGGTTTTTATACCGGCAATCATATATCCCACCTGGCCGGCGGACAGCTCCTTCTGCGGCACCCGGTGCAATTGAAACAGGCCCACTTCTTCTACCCGATATGTCGCGCTGTTGGACATAAATTTAATGGTATCACCGGGCTTCATTTTGCCCTGGAATATTCGGAGGTAAACGATGGTCCCCCGGAATGGATCATAATGAGAGTCGAATATCAATGCCTGCAAAGCCGATTCGGGATCACCGGAAGGCGGCGGCAGTCTCTTTACGATCCCCTCCAGCACATCTTCGATTCCGATACCCTCTTTTGCGGACGCGAGGATGGCCGATTCAGGATCCAGGCCGAGATCTTCTTTGATTTGCACCTTGATCCGATCCACGTCTGCGGAAGGAAGATCGATTTTATTGATAATCGGAATGATTTCGAGATCTTCTTCCAATGCGAGGTACATGTTGGCAAGGGTTTGGGCTTCCACCCCCTGGCTGGCATCGATTAAAAGAACCGCCCCCTCGCAGGAAGCGAGGGCTCTGGTGACCTCGTAGGTAAAATCGACATGACCCGGCGTATCGATCAGGTTTAAATGGTAGGTTTGGCCATCATCTGCCACATACGGCAGGCAGATGGTCTGGCTCTTAATGGTGATTCCCCTCTCCCGCTCGATATCCATGGTATCGAGGATTTGATCCTTGAAATCCCGATCCGATACGACACCGGTTGCTTGTATCAGACGATCGGAGAGAGTCGATTTGCCGTGATCGATATGAGCGATGATGCTGAAATTTCGTATGTTTTGCATATTCAATAACATTGGTAAATTTAAAAGAAAGTTGACACCGGTCGATAGACTATATATAGAAGATTGTTTAGCTATAAGAAAGCGATTTTTTTAACAGAAGAGGGCTTGGCCTGTCAAGGTTAACAATCCTGCATATTGTACTTTTCGGCCGAATATATGGAACCCAACATACTTGTTGTCGATGATGATGCAGCGATTCGCGATGCGCTGCATGAATTCATCATGATATCCGGATTTACTGCATATAAAGCCTCAAGTTCGGAAGAGGCCATGGAAATTTTGCGGAATAATCCGGTGGAAGTGGTGATTACCGATATCATCCTGCCCGGTATCGACGGCCTCGAACTGACGAAACGGATCAAAGATACCTATGAGAGTACCGATGTCATTGTAATGACGGGCTACAGCGGGGATTACTCGTATGAAGAGGCCATCACCAAAGGCGCCAGTGACCTGGTATTCAAACCCGTCCGTTTCGAGGAATTGATGCTCAGGCTCAAGAGGGTGTTGAATGAGAGGCTACTCACCAACGAGCGTACCGAAATGATGGGAAAACTGCAGAAGCTGGCGATAACGGACGGCTTAACGGGTCTCTATAATTCAAGGCACTTCTACAGCCAGGTTGAACAGGAAATCGGAAGATCCAATCGATATGAACATCCCCTGGCACTTCTGCTGCTGGATATCGATCTCTTTAAGGACTATAATGATACATTCGGCCATTTGGAAGGTGACAAAGTTCTTCAGGAAATCGGAAAAATCATAACCGCCTGTCTTCGAAGGATGGATACCGCCTATCGATACGGAGGTGAGGAGTTTACCATCCTGCTGCCCGAAACAAAGGCTGCTGAAGCCATAACCGTTGCTGAGAGAATTCGGATCGGTATTTCAAATGTTAAGTTCCAACCTGCCTCCAGCAAGCAGGCTTTGATTACCGTCAGTATCGGTGTTACCGAGTATATAAAGGACGAAGTCATATCGGAATTCGTTCAAAGAGCAGATAAGGCCATGTATCTGTCGAAAAAGGAGGGACGCAATCGGGTATCACCGCTGATCGGAGAAAAAGAAGTCAAGCAAAGCGTTCTCCCGTTTACTTATAAGACATCATAGAATGTCCCCTTATGGTATCACTTGCCGTTCTTTCCAGCCCGACCCCCGATCAGATTCATCAAATCATATCGCTTTACCGATATGAAGGGTGGTGGTCCGAAGAAACGGATGATCCGGAGCTTGTATCGGGAATAGTAGCCGGAAGTTATCTGTTTATCATTGCCCTGAAAGAAGACGAAATCGTCGGAATGGGAAGGGCCATTAGCGATGGAACCAGTGATGCTTATATTCAGGATGTTACCGTTAAGAAAGCGTACAGAGGTCAAGGCATCGGAACAACCATTATTAATGAATTGATAAAAGGACTCAGGGCAGACGGAATCGGTTGGATCGGGCTCATTGCCGAAAAAGGCTCTCACGGTTTTTACACACGGCTCGGATTCCATAGGATGCAAGATTCCGTACCCCTTTTAAATCAACGCCCATGAAACTCAGTCGGCTCATACCTGAAGATTATTCGATTCTGAAGCCTTATTTTAGGAGTCAAAAATACCCGCTCTGCTCCTATTCATTGTCTTCCGCCATTGCCTGGAGCAACCAGGAGTACCGGCCTTACAAAGCGGTAACCGATGATGCAGTGATCATCGGGTGTGAGTTCACAATGAATAAGGAGAACCGGCATCTTCTGCTGCCAATCTCACCGGCAAAGGAATTCACTCCGGAAGCGCTGAAGGAGCTTGCATCAGATTTGGGTTTTACGAATTTCTGGTTCGTACCGGAAGAATATATCCGAACCTACGGCAAAAAACGGGTGGCCTCGATTTTCCAGATCACCGAACAGAAAGGATTCAGCGATTACATCTACCTCACCCATGATCTGATGAACCTTAAAGGAAATAAATATTCAAAAAAAAGAAACCTGGTCCACCAGTTTGAAAGAAGCTGCCTCGACAGAAGAGAGATTACCGTTGAACCCATAACGCCGGCATCCTTGAACGAATGCCTCGATTTCATGGACAAATGGTGCGAGGAACGCCATTGCAGCTTGGACGACGACTCGAACCTGGCCTGCGAAAAAGAGGCCGTCGTCAATACCATAGCAAACATGGAATTAATGGAAGTTAAAGGACTGATGATGAGGATTGACGGGCAAGTTGCCGCTTTCGGCATGGCGTCGTTTCTGACTCAAGAAATGGGGGTGATCCACTTTGAAAAAGCCCTGGCCAGCATCAAAGGACTCTATCAATACTTCGACAACATCTGCGTGAAACACCTCTTGAAAAATTACAAATACACCAACAAGGAAAACGATATGGGGCTGCCGGGATTGAAGAAATCAAAGAAATCGTATCACCCGCTTATGATCGTACGCTCCTATGAATTGAAACTCATCTAACGTATCGGAAATTCTACAACTTTTTGGAAGTAAATTATCCGGGTCTATAGGGTCCGGCGTTGGGTGCCCCTGAAACGGGCTTACTTTAAACAATGCGTTATCAGTGACTAAAGTTACAAGTGATCTAAAGTGCCTAAAATTGAGGTACGCGCTGTCGCGCGATCTTTTTGATTTATGAATGATAGAATTCCTTAACTTTAGTTCACTTTAGATCATTTTAGGCACTCATGAATGGTTTATTTGGATTCAATCACAACCTTGAGATAGAGATCTCCCCGCTCTCCATGGGGCAGTTCTTTTCCCAGGCCTTTCAATCTCAATGATTTCCCATCTTCAATTCCGGGCGGGATTGTGACACGAATAAGCCTTTTCTTAAAACCCCAGGGCACATTGACCAATTTGCGGGCTCCGGTCAGGGCTTCATACCAGGTGATTCGAATGGTGCCGTAGAGATTGGCATCGCTTGGCGATACTCTGGGTTGGACCACATGCAGCCGATGGGAATGCTTTTTCCGCGTTGCGGCATACGGTTTCTCCACCGGAAAAAACATATCGAACCCTTTAAGAATAGCAATACCCAGTAAAAATCCGCCGATATGCGCCCACCATGCGATACCGCCCATGCTGCCGTCGCTTCCGGCTGCATTGACGACCTGGAGGACGAACCAAACGGCGATGAAGAAAAATGCGGGGATTTCAATAAATAAAGGGATAAATAGGACCGGAATGAGGGTCAGTATTCTAGAACCCGGATGCAGAATGAAATAGGCGCCCATCACCCCGGCAATGGCGCCGCTGGCACCGATGGTGGGTACATTGGAATAATAATTGAAGATGAGATGGGTAATACCCGAGGCCAATCCGGAAAGCAGATAAAACAACAAATAGCGCATGTGCCCCATGTGATCTTCAACGTTGTCCCCAAATATGTAGAGGGACCACATGTTGCCCACAAGATGCCAAAATCCGCCATGAAGAAACATAAAGGAAATAAACGAAACGAGCTGTTGGACAGAGGTAAAGTATGATGAGACCTGCGGAATGGAGTAGCGGGCGGGAACCAGCCCATAGATGTATATAAATCGGTCCAAGCCGGCCCCCTGTGTCAGCTGCACCAGGAAGAGGAGTCCGTTGACGACGATAAGGGCGTTGTTGACAACGGGATGACTCCTGGATGGGGTCGTATCCCGAAGGGGTATCATGATGCTGTAATTTTCATGCTGAGATCCACGCTTCTTGCCGCATGGGTCAGCGCACCCACAGAAATAAGATCGACGCCGGTCTCTGCCAGCAAAGGGAGATTCTCTTTTGTCACACCGCCTGAAATCTCGACCAGGGCTTTCCCATCAATCAGGGAAACCGCCTCCCTGATCCGGCGGACTTCCATATTATCAAGCATGATCACATCCGCACCGGCAGCCAATGCCGCTTTAACTTCGGATAAATCCGTCACCTCGACTTCGATTTTGATCAGATGCGAAATGCTCTCCCGGATACGCGATACCGCCTTTTTGATCCCGCCGCAGGCGGCAATATGATTGTCCTTAATTAATACCCCGTCATAAAGACCCATGCGATGATTGAAGGCCCCGCCGATACGAACCGCATATTTTTCCAGGGACCTCCAGCCAGGTGTGGTCTTTCGGGTGTCCACAAGGCGCACCTTCTTGTTTTCGATCATACGAACATATGACCGCACATGGGTGGCAACGCCTGACAGCCGCTGTAAAAAGTTTAAGGCGGTCCTTTCTCCCATGAGCAGCGCCTTGAGTGTTCCGCTCACCCGGATGACGGATTCACCGGCTTCAATAAAATCCCCGTCTTGATACGCGGAATTAAACTCAACATCCGCATCGAGGTTTCGGAATACTTTCTCGGCAATTTCAAGTCCGGCAATGACCAAAGATTCCTTGGCGACGACAATTCCGTTTCCAATATGATTCGAATCCACCAGATTTTCAGTGGTGATATCCCCGGGCCCGATATCCTCATCCAGTGCAATTTGGATGAGATGGTCGATGTTATTGAGATGCATGGTTATTGTTCCAGCTGCCTTATGCGATCCAGGTTTGCTTTAAGTTTCTGTTTTTTCTCTACAAGCCCCGTGTGTTTTTCTTTAACCTTTTCCACAATATCGGCAGGCGCCTTGTTCAAGAAGTTTTCATTACCCAGTTTTTTGGAGACGCCGGCCAGTTCCTGGTCCAGTTTTGCGATCTCCTTCGAGAGGCGTTGCAGCTCCTTATCGAAATCGATGACCCCCTCGAGGGAAGCAAACAGGGTAACATCCTCAACCACGGCGGTGGCCGCGGTTTTCGGGCGCTGCCCCGGCGATTGAATAGACAACGATTTGAGCCTGGCAAGATGGATGACCAGCTCCTGATGGCGATTGATAATCTCTCGCGTGGATTCAGCTTCGGATTGAGCCGCGACCTCAAGAGCCATGGAGGGAGATAGGTTCATTTCCCCCCTTATATTTCGAATACCGGTGATCACACCGGTGATCAGTTCCATCTCTTTTTCAGCCTCGGGGTCGGTAAAAGAATCATCCCTAAATGTCGGGAAATCCGCCTTCATGATGGATCCTTCGGTTCCCGGAAGCTTGTGCCAGATTTCCTCGGTTACAAAAGGCACAAATGGATGCAGCAGAATTAGAACGTCCTTTAAAACCCGCCAAAGCACCTTCCGGGTAGACGCCTGGTTTTCTTCTCCCTGATTTCCGTAAAGGGCGGGTTTGACGGCTTCCAGATACCAGTCACAAAACTCGTGCCACACAAACTGATAAAGGGTTCCGGCAGCTTCATTAAACCGGTAGCCGTCAAGGGCATCGGCAACCGTGCGGGTTACCGCTTGGGTTCTGGACAGGATCCAACGATCCGGGAGGGACTGCGGATTCGGTTCTGAATCGGGATACCCGTCTGTTAAATGCATCAAAGACAGGCGTGCGGCATTCCATAGCTTGTTCACAAAATGCTGGTAGCCCTCAACCCGCTTTTCAGACATTTTGATATCCCGGCCCTGAGCTGCAAATGCGGCCAGGGTCAGCCGGAACGCATCGGTGCCGTATCCTTCGATGATGGTCAGCGGATCGATGACGTTGCCGAGTGATTTGCTCATCTTTTTGCCGTCCTCATCCCGAACCAGCGCATGGACATAAACATCCTTAAACGGCACGTCATCCATAAACTGGATGCCCATCATCATCATCCGGGCAACCCAGAAAAATAAAATATCGAATCCGGTGACCAGCACGGAGGTGGGATAATACGCTTTCAACAACGGGGTTTCATCCGGCCACCCCATGGTTGAAAACGGCCACAGCGCCGAGCTGAACCAGGTGTCCAGCACGTCGGTCTCCTGAACCAGGTTGTTGTTTCCGCATTTGGGGCAGGATTCCGGAGTATCCATGGCCACGATGGTTTCTTCACAATCGGGACAAACCCATGCCGGTATCTGATGCCCCCACCAGATCTGCCGCGAAATACACCAATCCCGGATGTTGTTCATCCAGTCATAGTAGGTATTGGTCCACATGGACGGAACGATGGTGGTGTGTCCGTTTTTCACAGCTTCAACGGCTTTTTCAGCAAGGGGTTTTACACGAACAAACCACTGCTTGGACAGATTCGGTTCGATGACGGTCTTGCACCGGTAGCAGTGCCCCACGCCATGTTTGTAGGGCTCCACCCTTTCAAGGTAACCTTCGGTTTTCAATGCTTCAACAACGGCTTTTCGACACGCATACCGTTCAAGGCCCTCAAATCTCCCCGCTTCAGCGGTCATGTTGCCGTCATCCCCGATGGCTTTTACCCGCTCAAGATTATGCCGGTTGGCAATTTCAAAGTCATTGGGGTCATGGGCGGGGGTAACCTTCAACGCTCCGGTTCCGAAAGACATATCCACATAAGCATCTTTAATAATCGGGAGTTCACGATTCATCAGCGGAAGAATAACGAATTCGGATTCGAGCTGTTGATACCGTTCGTCATCCGGATGCACGGCCACGGCCGTATCTCCCAGCATGGTTTCGGGTCGTGTGGTGGCAACGATGATACCGCCCCCCCCTTCTTTAAAGGGATAGCGAACATGCCAGAGATTTCCGTCCAACTCCTCATGCTCCACTTCGAGATCGGCTAATGCCGTCATGCATCGCGGACACCAGTTGATGATATAGTTGCCCCTGTAAATCAATCCCTGATGGTAGAGATCCACAAAAACCTTCCGGACCGCCGTTGACAGCCCTTCATCCATGGTGAACCGTTCCCGTTCCCAGTCGCAGGATGCACCGAGTCGTTTCAACTGGTTGATGATGGCTCCCCCGTACTCCTGGCGCCACCGCCACACTTCTTCTATAAATTTATCCCGGCCGAGTTGGTGGCGATCTTTACCCTCGGCAGCCAGCTTCTTTTCAACCACATTCTGGGTGGCGATGCCGGCATGATCGGTTCCGGGCATCCAGAGCACGTTGTCGCCTCGAAGTCTACGGTAGCGGCACAGAATATCCTGAAGGGTGACATTGAGCGCATGTCCCATATGAAGCACGCCGGTAACGTTCGGCGGTGGAATGACGATGGAATAATTGGTTTCCGCAACCGCTTCACTTGCAGCAAACAGCCGCTCCTTTTCCCAAAACGAATACCAGCGTTTCTCCACCTCATGCGGCACATATCCTTTGTCAAGCAGATCCGAACTCATAATTCGTAGTTTCCTCTTTTCACTGTTTAAAAGCCTATCTTTCGATTATACTAATATAGGACGCAGATTCACGCGGATATACGCAGATAATCTATAATATATTTTTAAAAATCCTTATGATCTGCGTTAATCCGCGTCTCCAAAATAAATTTCCTAATACTATTAAATTAGAAAAGGGGATTAATAATTTAAAATTTAATCCCCGCTGCTTCGTTAATTAAAAGTCTTAATACCCGGATGTTATATTAGCTTAAGGGAGGGAAGTTCTATTCCTCATTAACCGGTTCATCCATTAGAACTCCCTTGAGCCGTTCGATCTCTCTTGAGACTTCTTTCTCAATCACTTGAACCAGAATCGATTCGATCTTTTCTGAAAGCATCTCCCGCACCACACGCTCGATGACCGCGTCCACCTGTTCGGATGATACGGTGGGAGATGATTCGATCCTTTCCATGGGTTCCGGGGATTCCGCACCTGTTGCTTCTGCGATATCGGTCATTTCGAATTCGACGATTTCATCTTCCGGCTCCGTGGTCTCTTCGACCACATCCGTCAATTCAATGACCGGTTCTCCCGGTTCTGCTGAATCTTCAATCACATCCGTCAATTCAATGATCGCTTCTTCCAATTCTGCGGAACCTTCGATCACATCGGTCAATTCAATGATCGCTTCATCTTCCGGAATCACTAATTCCTGGTCTGCCTTTTCGGGTTCGATGATATCTTCCATTTTTAACTTTCCCACCTGAAAGGATCATAACATTGCAGGACGAAATTGCCCTAAACCCCTTGTAATTTCATCAGAATTAACACAGGGTATATGGTGTGTCAAGGAATTTGCCTTTTTATGAGCCCGATTAAAAGGGGTTTACAGCCGGTCCGGTTTATGTATACCTAGGTTAAGCGGTTCAGCGTTCTGGGTTCAGGGTTGAAAAACTATAATCAGCCACTATTAGAGGAACTTTATCTTCAATTTGGCTCCAAATCCGTTTCACCCAACAGGTAATCGTAACGATTCGCGGACTTGAACAGAGAAAATAATCATTGGCAATAGGTCATAACCTTTGAACCCTGAACTCCAAACCCAGAACCGATCAGTTTATGGCATAGGAGAAGGTATGCGCCGTTTTTACATCCGTCCGGAAGCGTTGAATCAGAAGATCGGTTTGATCTCCGGATCCGACGCCAAGCATGTTGTTAAGGTTCTTCGCTTAAAGGAGAGGGATCGATTGCTTCTGTTTGACGGCAACGGATTCGATTATGAAGCGGAAATTGTCCGCCTATCTCCTGAAAAAGCGGAAGTCAATATCCTTAGAAAATTCCCGTCCAAATCCGAACCGGTCGTTCATATCACAGTGGCCCAGGCGTTGCTGAAGGATCGGAAAATGGACGATATCATACGCCAGATCACGGAACTCGGAATTTTCAGATGGATCCCCTTCCCTGCCCATCGGTCCGTATCCCGGCTCGACAGTCTGCGTCTTTCTTCCCGAATTGAAAGGTGGGAAAGGATAGCAAAAGAATCGCTTAAACAATGCGGAAGAAGCAAAATTCCCGCCATAATACCCGTCGACTCATTTGAGGCAATGTTATCCCTATCCGAAAATTCCGAAATGAAAATCATTTTCTGGGAAAACGAAACAGCAGCCCTCACCGACTTCAAGGCCCTTCATGAAAGACCGGTGCAACAAATTTTCATTGGGATCGGCCCTGAAGGGGGCTTCACCGAAGAGGAGATTGAAAGAGCGGCGGCTTGCGGTTTCCAGACACTGAGCCTCGGCCCGCGCATTTTAAAATCCGATACCGCCACGGTTGCAGCCTGTACCCTCATGCAGTATCTGTACGGGGATCTTGGAGAAAAATTGCTTGACAAAGAACATGGGGTTTAATAGAAGAACATCGTTTTGCCGAGGTAGCTCAGTCGGTAGAGCAGGGGACTGAAAATCCCCGTGTCGGCAGTTCAATTCTGTCCCTCGGCACCAGAAATTTTCAATCAGAAAAAAGGGTTAATCGCAGCAGCGATTAACCCTTTTTTCTTTAAAAAATTCTCATATCTCCCGCATACCATTGGCTGCCGATACTTCTGTAATGGCAAATTGGTGATTCAAAAATTGGGAACATTTGTTGAATGATCGGTTGAGCATTTAAAGAATGTTTTTGACATTCGATGAATTCCTGTGTAATCTATTGACATTTAAAATGAGGGGAATTTAAATCATGGCCACTATACAGAAAACACTGCGATTACCCGCTGAAGCGGTAGAACATATTGAAAAACTTGCAAAATCTACGGGTAAGGACTTCTCGGGTCAAGCGAAAGATCTCTTGGTAGAAGCGATCAAAATGAGACGTTGTCCGGGAATATTGTTTATAGACGGTCCGAGCGGAAAACGGGCAAGAATAGCCGGTTCCGGTATCGACGTCTGGGAGTTGATCGCCACATTCAAGGGATTATCTGAAGACTACGAAAAGTCTAAAAAGGCCTATCACTGGCTCAATGAGCAACAGATTCGAGCCGCTTTCTCCTATTATGCGCTTTATCCCCGAGAGATCGACGATACCATTTCACGAAACGAGAATCTTGATCAGGATGAAATTCTCAGGCGATTTCCCTTTCTAGAGAAACCGGGGAGCAGGCTGTGAAGCTTTATCTGGATGAGGATATCAGCCCGAAAATTGCCGTTCTTTTCCGAAAAATGAGCGTCAATGCGGTCAGTGCCCACGAAAAGGACATGATTGGGGCTTCTGACGAGGATCAGTTTCTGGCTGCGATCAGTGAAAAACGCGTTATGGTCACCCGCAACCGCAATGATTATATCGCATTGACCGTATGTTTTTTTGAAGATATGAAACCCCACTATGGTCTGCTCATCGTTTCCCACACGATCCCCGGATCTGATTTTCGCCTTTTGGCGAATCTTATCGCTGCATATGCAAAAAAGCATAAAGAAGGGTTACCGCCATATACGATAGAATTTATTTCGCGAGGATAAACCAAACGATTCTGTCCCCTCCCGTCCGAAACCATCCAAAATAGCTGCAAAATACCCGATGCCGACCTCGACAAAGAATTCGAAATTTCGATCCGTTCGTTAATCTCTCAAAAAAAGAAACTTCCATTGGTTTGGTTTTCTGTTTTCAAGATAAGCGGATATCAAGAACAACAAAATTGCCTCAATCAATCAAATAAGCTTATAAGTTAGGTACGTCACTTTTCACGCACTTTTCACGCACGGACATAAAATATTCTGCAATGGACGAGTTTCTCAGTTAATATTAGAAGTGTTGCATTGCCAAGAGAACCATACACAGTATTTGGTACTGAAACTTCCCAAGGTCCTCACCCCATACCTGTTGCACAAATTGCGCAAAAAACCCGGCCGGAACCAGGTTGGGAGGTGGCTTACTTTTGCCGTTTCAATGTGCCCTCTATCTTTTCAGTTTAGACAGAGAATTAAAAAAGGGGGTATCCGGATGAGGATATGATTAAAACTGATTAACTTCGATCATCATCATATTTTTGTTCAAGTTTCAGTAAGGAGTCTTGCATGGGAGGTCGCAATAGATCTTTATGAATGGGTGTAATGTTATCTTCTTCCGCCTCAAATAGGCAATTCACGATATCATCGATCATTTTAACATCAAGGCTTCCCTCAACGGTAATACCCTTTTTTGAGTCTATTTCCTGCGGGGTGAATTCATAAAGCTCATAAAGCTGAACCCAAGTATCCAATGTAAAAAAGGTTTTCCCGGCCGGGATAAAAAAGAGGCTGCGGTCCTTAATGCAGCCTGGTGTAGAGGGTTTGTCTTTTTTTTGAGATGTTGTTTTTACGAAAATATAAGGCTCTTTTGGGGATGGAGTGTTTAAAAGGATCAGATATTTCTTGCCAACAACTCCATTATGAAAGACCAACTGGCTATCGTGGTAGATAGTCCCTCTCGGCTGCAATTATCCCACTCCAAATATATTTACCATTTCCGCTCTTTCGTCCATTCGTTCCTTGGCCTCGTCATATGATAGGCTCGAAATATCGCTGTCAATGGCAAGCATATAATCGATTTGCTGGAACTCACCTTTCTTTTTAATGGTCCGATCCCATGGTTCCTTTTCAAGATGAGTGGATTCGATCATATCTTCTGCCTTAGCATCTTTGAAAATGAATGCCATCTCTTCCAGCAACTTCATCTCTCGGTTGGAAAAATATTTGTTATCAAACTTCTTCTTCGGCCTGATTTTTTGAAACTCCTCTTCGGCCAATTCATGGATAGCCGCTTTCAAATCCGGCTTCATCCTCCCGGTGATCTCTTCAAATAAATCTTTTGGTACTGGTCCCATCCGCCATGCAAAATAATCCAGTCCGGTTACGGATTTCCCCGTTTGCTTGAAGTGTTTAAAATCAAGAAAATATAGAAGCTTGAGCAATTTCGTTTTGCCACAATGATTTGTGTTCCTGGCGAAATAGATTATTGCATTTATCAACTTTTCTCTATTGTGTGTGATGATCATAAGAATAATATCGGCAGTCGTGATATAAAAATCAAGATTTGATGTTTTATTTACGTTATCAGCTGGTCAAGACTTGGTCAAGAAATGCGAAAAAATAACCCCTTCTTTCCCTGTAATTCTTAGCGTATCCCAAATCAGACAGATTTACAACAACCCATTAATATCATTAGATCCTTTCAAATCCCTGCGATTCCTTGGCTTTCCGGTTATCAGAACTGAAAATCCCCGTGTCGGCAGTTCGATTCTGTCCCTCGGCACCAGGAATATCAAGGACTTACAACAATTGGTTGTAAGTCCTTTTTATTTTTTAAAGGTTTTATCCATGAATAGTCCATGAATTCAAAATTCATTGACCATTTTTCATCAAAAAACCGGCGATTAAAACCCCACTCTATTCCCCTGTAGTTTCACCAGGAAACCGGGCAGGGTTTCCCCCGACTTTCGGCGCCGGCCGCCTATCCTGGGCATATTATTTTTCCGGTTCTAATTTTGCCAATTTTGATATAATAGATCATCGATTAATTTGAATTAACACTCATCAGGACAAATAATATTGGAACGAATCGCGCTATCTTTCGATATAGAAAAATCACACATAGATTACGACGGCGCCTCGGATCTCCGTCACGAAATCTCCACGCGTTTGGACAAAGCATTGAGGGCAGCAAATTCCGGTAAATGGGTCGGAGGTTCATACACAAAGGATTATATGGAGATTTTCGTTAAAGTTGATGATTACCAACAGACCCTTCCTGTTATTCAAGCCACACTAAAGGATCACTGGTTATTGCCTTTGATGGAAATTACACGTCGGTCTGATCAAAAGTCCCGTCGTCGCTAAAATCAGATTGTATCTTATCACAATCCAGTGGAGCACACATTGGAGATAGGTGTCACAATAGAGTATGCTGCCGCCTTTTTCATTTTAAGTGCCTTCCTGGGGCTCATCTGAGGCGGTCTGTAGGAATTTTTAACAGGATAAGGTATAAATGGAGGCCCTTACAATCGATTTCGACATACCCGGCATGGAAATCTCCACTGACGATCGATGGCAACTATCACGGCTCGTCGATACAGCCTTGCAGAATTCCGGTGGTCGATGGGCAGGCTGTCAATATACAGAGGACACGATTACCATTTATGTGATGGTGGAAGACGAGGAACAAGCCGTTGCTCCGGACGTCTTGTTAATGCGTTAAATCCACCGAACTTCCAAATAAGGGCACCACGAAAATTCGTGCGAAAATGCACGCTAAGGGTTTTACCTAACTTGGTTTTAGGATATATTTATTTTATCGTCGTTGCAACAATGGCATGATATGCGGGCCGAAATCAGGTAAACAGCGTCTTACTACGGATCCATATAATCATTGTTGACGGTACGGAAAAGAGGTTCAACATGAACACGATGCCCGAAAAGCAGTCCTTCTTGACTGCATTGACCGTGATGCTCGGAGATCGGGGCACGGAGAGGATTTATCCCTGTATTTGGGATTTGGTTGGCAATGGTCTCGTCTTGTCACGGGTTTCTGCCGACGACCGCACACCACAGCGTCAGGACATCACGCAGTACCTGGCGGCGTGGTGCAGGCATGCAGGGTTGACCGCCGAAGAATGCCGAACGTGGTTGACAGAGTACTGCGTGGACGTGCTGTATTCGATCTCCAAGACGTCCCTTTCTGGAATTCGACACAGCACGAAATCCAATGTCATGTACATATACAGGTCTGGCATTCGGTTCGTCTGTGAGCGTGAAGAAAACTGGTTCAAAGCAAAGTGTAGTGCGCATTGTCCGGCATATGCTGATTCGGGGGCCAAGGCGGATCACAAACCGGACTACCCCTCGGGTGAAGTGCATCCCACTCAGCCAGCGGAACGGGTGAAAATGACCGTTCTCCCAGTGAAAGCGATCTACAGAGAGCAGGTCGTGGAGGCGCTGGAGTTTATGCGCCTTGAGATCAGGAAGGGGACAAAAAGGGAGCGCATCCTGCAGCTTCTCGACGAGCGAGGACTGAAGACCAGAACAGGAAGGAAATGGACCTACAGCATCCTGCAATTTGAACTGGCGAAGATGAAGAAAGCGCATGACGACCCGGGAAACATCAGAAGCGATGAACGTCCTTCCTTGAGACCAGATGTCGAGCAATCGCGTGAAGGGTGACACCTGGCAGCACGTCGAGGGCGGATGCGCTGTCAGGTATGCCTCATGCGTCACGTTCAACAATGATTATCCGAAAATTGAGTATTCTGGGATTGATTTTCTTCAGGATACCAATACAATCCGCAAATTGATTTTCACTTTTTACATGCACATAAGGACACAATGAAAAAATTATTAATACCGGTTATTCTCTT
>DUZK01000035.1 GCA_013349495.1 Deltaproteobacteria bacterium | reverse complement strand
ATCGTCCGTGTCTTCGAATACGATCGGTTCAAAGAATGGTTGCGGTCCTAAGTTTACGGGAAGAGCAACGATCGGCGGGTCCATGCCCATGGCTTCATGAACATCCCGCTCCCGCTCCCTGGTGGTTGAAGACGGGTCATGCGGAAATGCTTCAGCCCGAATGCCTTGCCCCGGGTCCCCTTCAAGGGACAATCCGTGTGTTTTCGGCAACCCTTCTCCGTACCAGCGGTTCACCGTTCCCCGCCAGTAGCCCATTTCCCAGATAATATTTCGATCCGGTTTTTCAAAGTTCATGATTGCGTTGAATCGTTCACGGGTATTCATGTGTCATGCCTCCTTTTGAAATGACGGTCGTAGCTGAAAGCGAAGCCCAATTCGCTCCAACCGGCTTGGCCGGGTTAGGGTCTATCAATTTGCAGTCCTGGCCTCGTTGAGGATGCGAACGGCCCGGGAGGTGTTGAAGGCTCCACAGACACAGAACTTGGCCATATAACGGGCAGCCTTTTCAGGCGTTATCCTGGCTTCCTTGACATGGTCTATAAGCTTTCGGGCAAAACCGGCCGAGATCATGCCGTGGCCGCACATGGTTGTCAGAGACAACACATGGCGATCCGGCAACCGGAACAGGTCCCCATGGAACCCCAGGGAGTATTCTATGGAATGTATGGTTATACCGTTTTTCCGGCAGGCAGTCCTCACTTCATCGGCCAAAGCGCTGACGTTTACGGAAAGACCCAGATCAAGTTCCTTTACTTCTTTTAGAAAACCTTCCATGGCCTCTTTGTTGTCAAAAACAACAGCGGCATGAATCGATTCCTCCAAGGATACGATGGCCTCCTGTGCCGGAATCTGTTCCTTTCGGCCTGTAAAATATAACTTTGTGAAGCTCAAGTCTTTCTCCGGTCGATACATTGAGCCGATGAGACCGTTTCCAATGTTTACAGGATTATATTTCAAGGCGGCATTAAGAAAAACGCGCACCTTTTCCGGTGCTCCATCATGATTAACGCCCCTGGAAGCCATAATAAACACGATAAAGTCGTCTTTGAGGCTTTCAGGTTTTCCGAATCGGTGAAGGGTATTGGTCATGATTTTTCTTCCTCTGTATTGGAAATAGGTTCAGCGTACCGTCCCATGCCCAGGTTGATTTTTGCCCGCCAGGCGTCGTATCCCAAATCCTGGAGAATCTCTCTTAACGGATCGTCGCCGCTGATATCACAACGGGTGGATACACCGATACTCACCACCGTATCCAGAGAAGGGGCGAGCTCTTTTATGGCTCCAAGTATATCCGGGACCTTATTTAGTCTTATTTTGCTTTCGATAATGCAGGAAAGAACCTTCTCTCCGAACACGTCTTCTCTGATGCGACCGTTGTCCGGATCATTCATCAGGTGGGTCACCGGGTTTTCCTTTTCGAAAGCCACTCCCATTTCAGCCAGCTTTTGGGTAACCCGATCTACCTCTTTAAAATACACCCCGACACCGGGCCGCCCGAGTTCCACCACAAAACCGGCTTCGCCCTCTTTTATCCGGTTGGTGACATCATTCGTTTTTGCCTCAGCAGTACCCCGGCCGGCGAGGTTCGTTGATTCATGGGGGACCTGGGGATCACTGAAGGCCCTCCTAATAGTGCGGGGCCAGGAAAGCTCATTGGGGGCAAAAGCCCCGGTCGGGCAGATGTCCAACTCCGGTTGAAACCGTAAATTCACTGCAGCCAAAAGCCGGCGAATGTACCGCACCGGCCAGGGAGGGAGGCTTTCAACGCTCAGCCCGCGGTAACAGGTGTGGCACTCGACACAAGCCTCCTCATTGATCTCGGCAAATCCATTCTCATCTATGTAAATGGCCCCCATGGGACATACCGGCGAACAGTTGGCACAACCCACGCATTTCTTTCTGTCAATTTTCATATCGATCGCCTTTTAAAATATAGATACTCTATACATATGTCATTTCGGTCGAAGCGCACGAATCTGAAACCGGCAGCCCGTTCTGAAAAATCGGGCCTGAACGTAGCGTATGCTGCCAAAGAAAACAACCGTAAAAACGATATATCACCCGCTGGTAATTACCGCTGCCGGAAACTCCCCAATATCTCTCAGCGGTCTACTCTCCGGGGTATTCTAAGATACACGATTGAATCGTTTAAAACCGGCCCACCTTACAAGAAGCATGTTCAGCAAGATAGGGGAGTATGACGGCACATCACACATCCATTAAGATGAATATCGTGACCGAAGAAAAGCTGAATGACAATAAGCACACGTCGATTACTTGGGACGGAGAGAACAACCAGTGGCAGGGAACATCGGTCTGTCAAACGTTTGAAGATCCTTGCTTGTGCCACTTTGAAAATCGAAATCGAGGGCTACTGGTTTGACCTTTATCTTGACGGTGAGACCATAGGGCGCAGCTACAGCATGTATCGGGGCACGAATCCAAAAACGGATCCCGGCGCATATGTAAAGACCCAGCCGGTCGACCGGAGCCTATGCCCCGGAGAGACACTTGACGCGGAAGAAATCTCAGGCCAGATTGAAAGCCGAATATGCAGGATAGACGATGAAACCGATTCACCCGTTCGCTCAAGTCCGAAGGTACCCGGTAACCGGCTATAGCCTCAGCCAGTTCCTCCAGGACCATGCGCGCATCTCCCACCAGGGGCAGCGCCGCATGCTTGGCTGCATCGAATTCCACCACATTGATTCCGATAAATCGTATATCCGGGTTTTGGAACGCGGTCTTTGACGCTGTGGTAAAATCACTGAACCGTGTTCCAACGGCAATCACTAGGTCCGCCTCTCGCGCCAGGATGTTTGCACCGGGGGTACCTGTCACACCGATTGATCCCAATGCACATGGGTGATCGTAACGTAGCGATCCCTTGCCTGCCTGCGTTTCCCCCACGGGAATCCCCGTTCCCTCCACAAACGCCGCAAGGGCATCCAGAGCATCGCTGTAATGCACGCCACCGCCCGCGATCAGAATCGCTTTCCGGCTCTTTCTGATCCAGCCCGCAGCCTTTGCAAGCAATTCACGGTCCGGCCGTACCCGGGGAATGGTCCATATCCGTTTTTCAAACAGCGCCTCCGGGTAATCATAGGCTTCGGACTGCGTGTCCTGCGGCAGCGCCAAAGTAACCGCCCCTGTTTCGGCAGGCGACGCAAGCACCCGCATGGCCTCAGGCAGCGCCCGTCACCATGTTCGTCGCCCCGGGCCCGATGGACGATGAGCAAGCAAAGGTCCCCAACCGGTTCTTCATTTTCGCATAGGCAATGGCGGTGTGCACCATTGCCTGCTCGTTCCGCGTCTGATAGTATCTGAAGTCATCAGCGGTTTGATGCAGCGCCTGCCCGATTCCTGCCACGCTTCCGTGACCGAAAATCCCGAACATACCACCAAAGAACTCGTGTTCCACACCATCCCGTGACACGAATTGAGCCTTCAAAAACTGCACAATTGCCTGTGCCATTGTCAACCGTTGCGTTTTCATCGACACTTCCTCCTGCTTTTCACTGCTTGTTCTTTAGAGGATTTGATCGAAAATCAGAGCTTAAATATTTATTCGCCTTCGCCAGAATACCCTGTAGCTTGCTACAGGAATGATCAGTCTTCGCCTTCGGCTTAACCCGATAAAATGGCGGGGCGAACCACGGCGAAGCTCTTCAGAGCGAAGCCGGGTTGGCTACGGCGTAATTCCGCTTTGATACCCCGCAGCTTGCTGCGGGGAGCTTCATCGTTTGTTTCGGATAATTAATATTTAGGATCCGACCCCATTCTTTCCTTTTTTAAAAGCTTATAACGGTGGATCTCTGTTATATTTTAAACTGTAAATGTGTGGGGCGTCCCTGAACTGCTTGAACTACCTGTGACTTGATAATGTAATCAAAGCTATTTTACCCTCATCAAGATATGTCATCTCAATGAGGGTTTTATTCATGCTATTTCACCGCATCTTTTAAAGCTTTCCCTGCCACAAATTTAGGAACCTTCTTTGCGTCGATCTGGATTGTTTTCCCTGTCTGGGGGTTTCTTCCAGTTCGGGCTTTCCTTTCATTAACTTTGAAAGTACCAAAGCCAATCAGTGTTACAGTACCTTTTGTTTTTAATGCATTTGTGATGGATGAAAAAACACAATCCACCGCCGCCTGTGCCTCTTTCTTGGAGCTAACAACCTTCGCTACTTCGTTGATCAAATCCGCTTTGTTCATGCTTCACTCTCCTTTAGTAAAATGTTAATGATTGGTTCCTTAATCCTACGTTTATTGAACAACTTCCGTGCTATGATAATAGCAGTACCCCATACCCAGTCCGTAGATTGTTTCTGCATAACTACAAAAAAATAGAGTGCGTCAGCTCAATATTTCTATTTTAATCAATATTTAGCTGCATAACCCCCGGATTTGAATATTATGCAGAAACCGGTAGTCGCTGAATAATATCTAAAATCGGTATGAACAATCGAGTTAGGAGTGACTTCAGAGCCTTATAGGAATATTAAAGGGTAGTTGTCAAATAGAAACGAGCACTGATGTAACTATCTGAAAATTTGCCGAGCAATTTCTAACGGTTCGTCGCGGTGAGTGCCCGCAAGGTGGGGAAAACCTCGCCTGGTCAAAAGGTGTTTCCGGGATATGAGGGTTTTTCACGATTGAACGAAAGGGTCTGTTCATTTGACTTCTGTCCATTCAAAGAGACATTGTGGTGGATAAATTAAAACTTGACTTTTAAAATATCCATGTTAATTTAAAAGCATGTTTGAAAGATGGCTTGAAATCCCTTCCGAAAGAAACTGTTTGATCATCGGCCCGAGGCGTTCCGGTAAAACCACGATACTCAAACATCGATACCCGGATTTATATTACGCCACCCTGGACGATTTAGATTATCTAGAGTTGGCAAAACGGGATCCCAAAGGATTTGTCAGCCGATTGGGTGGTCAGGCTATTATAGATGAAATTCAACGGTTTCCTCTGCTTACCGTTGCTGTCAAGTATGCCATTGATAATGAGGGCGCCCGGTTTCTCATGACCGGCTCCAGCACCCTTGGTCTGCTCGATGCTGCTGCGGATTCACTGGCCGGTAGAATCGATATCATATCGCTACCCTCTGCCTGCTGGGGTGAAAATCATGGGCCGCCGACCCATACCATTTTGAACGATCCGATCGATTTAATCCAAATTAAAGAAGCTAACCGTGATTTGGACGAAGCGATGACTTTCGGTCAGTTTCCGGAAGTGATTACCCACAAGGAAGATAAAGGAAAACATCAGGTATTGGTCAACTACAGAAATACATATTTCACGCGGGATCTGATGCAATTGTCGAACATCGAGAATCTTGACGGCCTGTTGGCTGTTTTCCAGCATCTAACGCGTTCCCTTGGTTCGCACCTCGAGGTATCGAATTTTGCTAGAGAGGCCGGTATCAGCCACCCAACAGCTAAAAAATATCTCAATGCTCTTCAACAGGCGCAATTGACATTTAAACTTTACGGTTATCAATACGGTCCGGCGAAACGCTATATCAAAGCGGCCAAAACCTATTTTGCCGACAATGGAATTATTCAAAGCCTCAATGTCAACGTGAGCGAAGGACAGCGCCTTGAGAACTTTGTGATTTCCGAGTTCGAAAAACGCAGAAAGCTATGCATGCTGCCGGTTGACCAATTTTATTACTATAAGAGTGCAGCAGGGCAAGAGATTGACCTGGTGTTTGAAATAGATGACACGGTATATGCAATTGAAATTAAAGCCACAAAATTCCCTGGTCCCAAGGACTTCCGAAATCTGAGGCAATTCGGTACGCGCTTGAACCGACAGGTCAAACGGTTTCTATTCTATCTTGGAGATGAATACGGGAATGTTGATGATATTAGAATGATACCGGTTGGGGCTCTGTTCAGAGGGAAATAGCGTTATTTCTTTAGAGCAATAGCGATAACTTGATATGGTTACAATTTTGGATTGGCCTGGAAAAGGGCGGATAATGCCGGATTTGCGGTGGTTCTCTGTTTCCCGCAGGCTTCATAAGCAGGTGTGGTTTAATAGTGAGAATCGAGATAAAGAATTATATTATCGCTGATGCAAATTCCTGTAATGTGAATAAACGCAAATCAAAAAGGAGAGGATGATGTCTGCCCTATTCGAACCGGCAAAAATAGGAAATATCGAGGTGAAGAACCGCTTTATCAGGTCCGCAACCTATTTTGGTCTGGCTGATGAGAACGGCTTTGTTGGAGAGCCCAGTGTCAAGCTCATCAAAACATTGGCCCAAAACGAAGTGGGACTTATCATAACCGGAAATGCATACGTGCTGAAGAGCGGGCAGCGATTTCCCAATGCCAACTTAATCGACACCGACGATCACATACCCGGATTTAAGAAAATGACCCAGTCGGTTCATGAGGCAGAGGGAAGGGTCGTGATGCAAATCGGGCACAACGGCGTTCAATCCAAGTTGGCTGCTCAATCCGGAGAAGATTATCTGGCCGTGTCCATGACGGACAAGTTGCCCGATTTTGGTCGCAAGCCGAGGGAAATGCAGGAAGATGACATTGCAAATATTATCGATGCATTTGGACAGGCGGCTCGCCGGGCCAGAGAGGCCGGTTTCGATGGTGTGCAGATCCACGGAGCCCACGGATACCTTGTGGATCAATTTTTATCTCCTTTTACCAATAAACGTACAGACAGATGGGGCGGCAGTCTTAAAAACCGGTTGCGGTTTGTTCTTGAAGTGACCCGTGCCATCAAAAAGGAGGCGGGTGGAGATTTCCCGGCCATGATAAAGCTCGGGTGTAAAGACTATTTCGATGATGGCGGTGGATTGACCATTGAAGAAGGCGCCCGGACAGCCAAGGCTTTAGAAGGTGAAGGCATCTGCCTAGTCGAGATAAGCTTCGGAAACATGGACCCCAAACTTCGAAAAATTTTCATGGGCATCACATCTCCCGAAAAGGAAGCGGTTTTTCTCCCGGAAGCCCGTGCCATTCGAGCAGTATCTTCCGTTCCGATCGCGCTTGTGACCGGCATGAGAAGTCTTCCGGTGATGGAGGAACTCATAGGATCCGGCGTGACCGACTTTATCTCCCTTTGCCGGCCTCTTATCCGGGAACCCGATCTGATCAAACGCTGGAAGGAAGGGGACACCCGACCGGCAGATTGTATTTCCTGCCCGGATCCTTCCCATGCAGCACCGTATGGCTGTTTCAATCTGGATGAAAACGGGAAAATCGTTATTTTCTGCAGGCAGTTGAGAAGAAAAGGGAATCCTGAATAAAACGCGTGATCGATTAAGGCAAGATGGGTAACGCCCGTCAAGGGAAGAATCATTTTCCATGTAAATTAAACGAACGACGTGTGATTACCAAGGCCTGTTGCTGAAATCGCCAACCGTTAGCGCGCTCTTTTTCTGTTTGGATAGATTCTCTACCAATTCAAAACTTCGTCTCAGGTGATACCGCATCAGCCTCCCTGCATTGATTTTGTCTTTGTTCTTTATATGTTTGAAAATATAAAAAAATGAGGGGTCAGGCATTGATTTGTGCATAAAACAGGCGGTGTAGTGCGGGTCCACAGCCGTAATAAGGTCTCGCGAGCCCGTCCTGTTTTCATCCTCTCCGTTCGAAAGCAAGGCGCAAGCCCAGCGCGATGAGGACCCCGCCGCTTACCCGGTTTACCCAGCCGAGCACCGCAGGACGGGAACGCATCCAACTCGACAACACACCGGCTCCGTACCCGATCGGTCCTTTCACAAAAAAGGTGAGGACAGCAAATGCAGCGCCCAAGATCAGCAGCATGATGGTCGGCGACTCGGATCCGGTGGGTATGAACTGCGGAAGATATGCGAAATAAAAGATAGCGATCTTCGGATTGGAAAGGTTTGAAAAGGCTCCCTGAAAGAACAATCTTAGATGAGAAGCCACAGGCAGGCCTTTAATATCTATATCGGCATGTTTACTTCTAAAAAGCTTAACACCCAGATAGACGAGATAAACCGCACCAATCAATTTGATGGCCACAAAAAGAATCTCTGAAGCACGCAGCAATGCACCGAGACCGAGGGCTGCCAAAACAGTATGCCCGAGGAGACCGAAGCTTACCCCCGCAGCCGTTGCAACCCCGGCCTTCCGTCCCTGTGCAATGGACCTGGACATCACAAGCATCATGTCCTGACCGGGAGTAATGATAAGGATCAAAGAAGTGACAATGAACAAAATCGATAATGTTTCCTTCATACATATCTCCATAAAGCAAACAACCCGCACCGCGTGGTTTGCTTATTTTTTATTCTTCAGCAGATTGGCCAGATCGGCAAAGGGGTTGTCCAGGGCTTCGGGTTTGATATCGGTATCCGGGGTTGTCTCTCCGTACCAGTCCGAAACCTGGTCGCGCGAATGCTCATTGTCGTGGCAATAGAGGCACAAGAGTTCCCAGTTGCTGCCGTCCGGCGGGTTGTTGTCATGATCATGGTCCTTATGATGGACCGTAAGCTCACGGAGTTTCCTGCCTGAAAACTCGCGTCCGCACCGGGCACAGATCCGTGGAAATATTTTCAACGCGCGTTCCCGATAGCCCTTTTCCCGGTCAGCCCGGCTCTGCCGAGCCTCGTCGACGATCCGGCTTCGGCTGCCTCTATCCGACGTTGTCTGTTTTGACGACATGGCGATCCTCATGTGGGGATATTGTCCGTATTGGACCAAGCGACACGGACTGGTTGCCGTGACTGCTGCTTTACGGGTTCTGGATGTTACCAGAATTTGGATCTGATCGAAAGCAATTTCCCGGGCTGTAATCAGGGGGCAGGAAAATCGTCTTCAATTATCGGATTTATGGCGTCGCACGGTTTGCCGATAAGGTACATGAATATGAATCCGAAGAATTGAGGGGCAAAGGAACAGAAGCGGCTTCCCATTCTTTTTTTAAAATGCCGTATATTTCGATGTCTTCGAACTGATCGCCCTTCTTTATGTGCTGGCGGGCGTGCCCTTCTTGGAGCATTCCCAGTTTCTGCATCACCCTGCCGGAGGCTTGATTTCGGGAAAAGTGATTGGCGTAAATCCGGTTCAGGTTTAATCGGGCAAACCCGTACGCCAAAACCGCCTGGCCGGCTTCCGTGCAAAAGCCGCTGTTCCAAAAGGGCTTTCCGATCCAGTAGCCCAGTTCACCTCTCTGGTAACGCTGGTCGATTCTCAATTCAATCGCGCCGATAAAATTATCGGTTTCGCAATCGATCATTGCAAAGACCGTGCGTTTGCCGTTTTCAAATTGGGGCTGAAGAGCGTCAATCCATTCTTTAGCCCTTTCGATGTCGTAAGGATGCGGAATATTCAAGGTGGTATCGGCGATGGCCTCGTCACCTGCCAACCGTTGAATATCTTTTGCATCGGAGGGTGTAAACGGCCTGAGTATCAAGCGGTCTGTCTTTAAGGGCGGCGGTTGTCTCACTTCTTTATCCGGCAATAAATATTTAAAGGGCCGGCATTTTCGAAGATAATCTTTAAGCATCGACTTGATCCCCGGGGGCTGAACCGTTAGCCGTGTTCCATATCTGTTGAAGCCTTCTCAATTCAGCCACCCCTTCCGAAAAAGCGGTTTGAGGTGGTTGGACTCAAAACAGACCCTGATAAAGGGGCTTATATTTTTCATTCCTTATCGCCCGGTTCGTCCAGCGTCTGGTATGTCTTTATTCTCTTCTTCCGGGCCAGGATAAAACAGACGGAAAGCGTGAAAAGAACGGCCATGGGAAGGAGAAGCTCGGCCAGCATCAGCCGCCCTTCTTCTTCCGTTGGGGTCGCTGATTCAAGACGGGCAGTTTTTTGAGATGTATCGACTCTCGATCTGACAGTCGCTATGATCGCACCGACATATATCAATACAAATATGATGGCAAATATGATTAATCGCTTTTCGAGCTTGCTCATTTTATTCACTCTTTAACGCATTCAGCAGTTCCTTCCCAAAGTTTTGAAACTGCCAGTCCTTTATCTCCTCAATCGTCCTCAAATCTGTTATGGTTTTCGGATTTTCGTGGGCAATAATTGACAGAAGCGTTTTGTTGCAGATCATGGACGGATTTAGCCGGAGGGTTTTCGATTTATCTTCTCTCCATTGCCTGAGCTTCCTGATCCTTTTTCTGGCAAACGGTTTCACCCTGGGTGTCGGCCGGTAAGGATATTTCAAAAGACAATTATCCGGAACCGCCAACGCCTTGTTGATTGCCCTGGATATAACGCTCCCGTATCTCGAGATTTCTTTTGCAGAGAGCAGCCGGTTATTCAGAAGAAATTCCGGATTTGATGATTGCGCAACGGCAATATTCAGAAGGGCTTGGTTTCGCAGGATTTTAAACCACGGCTTGTCTTTTTTTTGAGAGATCCCGTCTCTCATCTGAAGAAGCGCTTCCAGGATGGTGAGGCTCCGGGGATTGAGCCTTCCGGCTCCTTTAAATCTGAGAAACAACGGCTCCTCATTATTGGCATTGGGTCTGACTGTACTGAGAAGATCACATTCTTCCTGCGCCCATGATAATCGGTCCTTTGCTTTGAGTTCTTTTTTCAATTCGGTTGCAAGCGGGATGAGATAGAAGACATCGCTGGCTGCATAATCGAGCATTTCTTTTGGCAGGGGCCGCCTGGACCAATCCTTTTTTTGAAACCGTTTGTTAAGCTGGACGTTAAACCGTTTGGACAGCACCGCATCCAATCCGGTTTCCGGAACTCCCAGAAAACGGCAGGCCAACTCGGTATCAAACAGATTCTGTATTCGAATACTGAAATCCCTGTAGAGCGATCGGACATCATAGTCCGCACCGTGAAAGATCTTTTGTATTTCCGGGTTTGCAAACAGACTGTTCAGGGGTGACAGGTCTCGAATTTGAAGCGGATCGATGAGGACGCACGTTTTCCGGGTAGCAATCTGAATCAGGCAGATCTTTTCCTTGTAATGGTGCATGGAGTCTGCTTCCAGATCCACGGCAACCGTTTTTCGCTGAACAAGGCTATTTGAAACCGTACTGAGCTTTGCAGCAGTGTCAATATATTGATAGTTCATTTGCCCGGAATCTTTCATTTTTCTCTTGACCCGAATAACGGTATCCCCTAAATTTTGATAACATATGGAATCTCAACAAAAGTTGGATTACTTTTTGCGAAGATTGATTTCAGATTAATGATATATCTTAAAAAAATGGTGCGAGTAAACAATGATCAACATAACATTTCCAGATAAAAGCATAAAGAGTTTTTCGGAAGTCCCATCAGGCCTGGATGCGGCAAAGAGTATATCGGACGGTTTTGCACGCAACTGCGTCGCCATGGAGCTTAACGGCCTACAAACCGATCTCCATTCGAACATTGATTCGGATGCCAGCATACGGTTTATCACCACCAGCGATCCTGAAGGACTTGAGATCATGCGGCACAGTGCCGCCCATGTGATGGCACAGGCGATTTTACGGGTATATAGAAACGCGAAACTGACCATCGGTCCCGTGGTGGAAGACGGTTTTTATTATGATATCGATATGGAGCCGGTTTCCGAAGATGATTTTCCCAAGATTGAAAAAGAGATGAGAAAAATCGTCCAGGCCAAATATCCCTTTAAACGTAAAGAAGTGGCCAAGAGCGAAGCCGAAGGCTTCTATAAAGGAGAGCCCTACAAGATGGAACTCATCTCGGAATTGGAAGACGGAACCATTTCTTTCTATGGTGATGGTGAGTTTACGGATCTTTGTCGCGGGCCGCATGTCCCGCATACCGGATTCATCAAGGCCTTCAAGCTGATGAAGGTATCCGGAGCATACTGGAGAGCCGATCAAAGCAGGGAGCAGCTTCAACGGATTTACGGAACCGCCTTTTTCAACAAAAAGGAATTGGATGACTATCTCTTTATGTTGGAAGAAGCGAAAAAACGGAATCATAGAAAGATCGGAATCGCTCTCGATCTTTTCAGCTTCCATGATGAAGCCCCGGGAATGGCTTTTTTCCATCCCAAGGGGATGGAAATCTGGAACGCGCTTATCGATTTCTGGAGACTGGAACATAAAAGAGACGGGTATGTGGAGATCAAAACACCGATCATGCTTCAAAAGAATTTGTGGGAGCGGAGCGGCCACTGGGAAAACTACCGGGAAAACATGTATACGTCCGTCATTGACGAAACGGAATATGCCATCAAACCCATGAACTGCCCGGGTGGAATGCTGGTTTATAACCAGAAACAACACTCCTACAAGGATTTACCGTTACGAGCCGCTGAAGTAGGTCTGGTTCACAGGCATGAGCTGAGCGGGGTGCTATCCGGCTTGTTCAGGGTTCGGGCGTTTCATCAAGACGACGCCCACCTGTTTATGACCCCGGGTCAGATTCAGCAGGAGATCCTGGGGGTGCTCCACCTGGTGGATAGGCTCTACAGTGCATTCGGTCTCGGTTTTCATCTCGAGCTTTCCACACGCCCGGAAAAATCCATCGGCACAGATGAACAGTGGGAGCTTGCCACGACCGGTCTTGAATCCGCACTCATCGCCTATAACAAAGACTATAAGGTCAACGAAGGAGACGGCGCCTTCTACGGGCCCAAAATCGACGTCCATATAAAAGATGCCCTGGGAAGAACCTGGCAGTGCGGAACCATTCAGCTGGATATGTCGCTGCCGGAACGGTTTGATTTGTTCTATATCGACAAAGACAATGAACGGCATCGCCCGACCATCATCCATCGAACCATATTCGGATCCATCGAAAGATTTTTAGGAATTCTCATTGAGCACTTTGCGGGCAAATTTCCCCTGTGGATGTCACCGGTACAGGTCAAATCCCTTCCCATCAATGATGAGCTGATACCCTATGCCGAAAAAATCGATAAAAAATTGCGGTCGGCCGGACTCAGGACCGAAGTGGACGGCCGAACCGAAAGCCTGAACAGAAAAATACGCGAAGCCCAGATCAGTCAGATACCGCTCATATTAACCATCGGGGCAAAGGAGAAGGATGCCGGCACCCTTTCCGTTCGGACCCTGGACGGAAAGGTCCGTTATGGGATCAGCATAGAGGATTTCCTGAACCGGACCCTCTCCCATGTCGAAAAACGCATGCTCAACCTTGATACGTTTTGGGAATAATGGGAGGCGGTTCAATGGCGAAAAACGCGGGGGTTACCACCCACAGGATCAGATGGTGTGATTTGCGATGCAAGCATGCCGATTTTGCAAAACTGGATGCCCTGGACGGCAGTTGTCGAACATTTCAGTCCCTCTATTGCAAAAAACTGAAAAAGCATGTGACGAAAAACTCACCCTGTGAAGTAACTTTCGGAAAACGTCGCCCCACAACCGGGCTTTAATCTTTTTAGGATTTAATTCCCCGCAGGTTACTGCGTAATATGCAGTGAATATCTTGCGCGCCAAGCATTCGGCGTATAGAATTCAGGAGTCAGAAGAAAAAATGAAGAAGATAAGTGAAATAAAATGCGAGGGTGTTATTCTGACTCCTGAATTCCGAATTCTTGATGATTCAATATCTCTCTGATTTATAAGACTTTTCATAAACAAATCGGCCATTGACAATTCCGAAAAATTTGGATAAATTTTCCTCTTTCGTTATGTGGTGCCCGGGGCCTTCGCCAGTCCGGGCGCCAAATTCATCATTCCAAGGAGATATGAGCGTAATATGACCGCAGAAAACAAGATCATCATAAACGGGAATGAATTCGATTTCGATCCGGGGGAAACGATTCTTGAGGTGGCGCGACGGAGCAATATCGATATTCCGACTCTGTGCCATCTGAAAGGCGCTACCGGCACTGGTGCGTGCCGGGTTTGCTTGGTAGAGGTGGAAAGAGCCAGAAGCCTTGTCGCATCCTGCGTGGCCCCTGCAGGAAACGGTATGGTGGTTCAAACCGAATCTTCCAAAGTCATCGAATCGCGAAAGATGATCATTCGACTGCTTCTATCATCCGGCAACCACAACTGTGCGGTTCGGGGATCGGACGGCAAGGACTGGACCCAGTTTCAGCTGAATGTGCAACAGGATGACGACAGCAGCGAGTTATGTCCGGTTTGGGGGGATTGCCGGCTCCAGGATCTGGCCTACCGATACCAGGTATCGGGAGATCAATTTCCTGCAACCGAAACCCGCTACCCCATGGAAACAGTGAATCCGTTTATCGTGCGTGATTTTTCCCGATGCATTAATTGCGGCCGATGCGTACAGGCCTGCAATGAAGTGCAGGTGAACAAAGCCATCAGTTTCGGCTATCGGGGAGCGGCGACAAAGATCATTGCCGCGGGAGATAGGCCCTATGCGGATTCGGACTGTGTATTTTGCGGCGAATGCGTTCAGGCGTGCCCGGTGGGGGCGCTGGTGGAGCGGGACGCCCGCTACCAATACCGGCAGTGGGAACATGAAAAGGTCCGAACCACCTGCAGTTACTGTGGTGTCGGATGCCAGCTATACCTGCATGTAAAAGACAATAAGGTGTCTAAAGTGACGGGAGTGGAAGACGTCGCCCCCAATTATGGAAGCCTGTGCGTCAAGGGGCGATTCGGCTTCGATTTTATCCATTCTCAGGATCGCCTCAAAACACCGCTTATAAAGAAACTGGGTGTTTTCAAAGAAGTGAGCTGGGATGAAGCGTTGGATTTTGTTGCGGAAAAGCTTTCCGGAATTAAGGCCGAGCACGGTTCCGAAAGCATCGGCGTGCTGGCTTCCGCACGGGTGACCAATGAAGAAAATTATATAATTCAGAAATTCGCACGGGGGGTGCTGAAAACAAACAATGTGGACCATTGCGCCCGTCTCTGACACAGCTCCACCGTGGCCGGTCTGGCCGCAGCATTCGGAAGTGGCGCCATGACGAATACCATCGATGAAATTGGAAAAGCCGATGTGATTTTAATTACCGGTTCCAACACTACGGAAAACCATCCGGTATTGTCTTCTTTTGTGAAACGGGCGGTTTCGTTGAACGGAACCAAGATGATTGTCGTGGATCCCCGTCGAATCAAAATCGCAACCTTTGCCGACATGTGGCTCAGACCCAATCTGGGGACCGATGTGGCATGGATCAACGGCTTGATGCACGTCATCATAAAAGAAAACCTCTATGACACCGAATATGTTGAAAGCCGAACCGAGGGCTTTGAAGAATTAAAACAGGCGGTGGAGAAATTCACCCCGGATTTTGTAGAGAGTATTACCGGCATTCCTGGCGAGCAGATCGAAGCGGCGGCTCGCATGTACGCGGGAGCCAAGGCCGGCAGCATCCTTTATTGCATGGGGATCACCCAGCACATTTCCGGTACCGATAACGTTAAATCGCTAGCGAACCTTGCCATGCTATGCGGCAATGTGGGTATCGAAGGCGGCGGGGTCAATCCGCTTCGGGGGCAGAACAACGTTCAGGGGGCTTGCGACATGGGCGGGCTGCCCAATGTTTTTTCCGGATATCAGAGCGTGACCGATCTTGCGGCACGACAGAAGATGGAAGAGGTCTGGAACGTTTCGGATCTTCCGGATCAACCGGGTTTGAAGGTTACCGACATGATACCCAAAGCCCATGACGGCAGCTTGAAGTCGCTCTATATTATCGGAGAAAACCCGCTGGTTTCAGATCCTGATTTAAACCATGCGGAAAAAAGCATCGACAACTTGAAGTTTTTGGTGGTCCAGGACATCTTTCTCACGGAAACCGCCCAAAAAGCGGATGTTGTACTTCCATCCTGTTGTTATGCGGAAAAAGACGGAACCTTCACCAATACCGATCGCCGGGTGCAAATGGTCCGGAAAGCCGTGAATCCACCAGGCGAAGCCCGGGAAGACTGGAAGATCATATGCGGGATCGCAGCCCGGATGGGTTACGAAATGAACTATGAAAACAGCGAAGCGATAATGAAAGAAATCGCTCAGATAACCCCATCCTACGGGGGCATTACATACGACCGCATCCGGCACGAGGGCATCCATTGGCCGTGCCCCAATACGGAACATCCCGGAACGCCGATCCTTCATATCGATCGGTTCACCCGGGGAAAAGGGGTCCTTCATGCCATCGATTACATTCCCCCGGCAGAGACCATCGATGATGAATACCCCATGTATCTGACCACCGGGCGTCTCCTCTTTCAGTATCATACCGGTACCATGACCATGAAGACCGTGGGATTGAACGAGATCGCGCCGGAAAGCTTTGTGGAGATGTCACCTGCCGACGCGGCCAATCACGGGTTGGAAGACGGTTCAATGGCGGAGATCGCATCCAGGCGGGGGCGGATCAGCGCCAAAGTGAAAATATCCCTCAAAGCCGTGGATGGAACGGTGTTTATCCCGTTTCATTATGCTCAGGCCGCAGCCAATAAACTGACCCATGCAGCTCTGGATCCGGTTTCCGGAATCCCGGAGCTTAAGGTCTGTGCGGTAAAATTGACCAAGGCGGCATAGGGAAAAGCGCAAAGGGCATGGAGCATAGGGTCAAGGATACAGCAAAAAGAAAATAAGAACCCGGCGGATATCACTGCCGGGTTTTTTATATCTCTATGCGCTATGCCCTATGCTTTTTAGTCGATAGTCGGCCGTGGCAGCATGCCGGCGCGTTCGGTGATTTCCGGAACCTTGTGCTCCCACTCGATGGCCATCAAATGAACGCCGGCAACCCCTTTCATTTCTTTGAGTTCCTCAATCTGCTCGCAGGCGATTTTAATCCCTTCTTCGGCAACCTTTCCTTTTCCGACTCCCTGCAACCGTTTGACGATCTCCTCGGGAACATCCATGCCCGGCACATTGCTTTGCATGTACCTTGCCATACCGACACTCTTCATGGGCGTTACCCCTGCCAGGATGCGGGTCTTCTCGGTAAGCCCCATGTCGTCGGCCAGGCTGAGCCATTCCTTGAATTTTTTCATGTTATAGATGCATTGGGTCTGTATGAAATCAGCCCCGGCAGTGATTTTTTTTTCGAGACGAAAGACCCGCCATTCAAAAGGGTCGGCAAAGGGATTGGCCGCAGCCCCGATGAATAGTTTCGGCGGCGCTGCAATTTCTGCTCCACTTAAAAAGGTCCCTTCATCACGCATCTGTTTTATCATGCCGATCAACTGCATGGAATCGATATCGAAAACCCCCTTTGCCTGGGGATGGTCGCCGAACTTTTGATGATCACCTGAAAGACACAATATGTTCCGTATACCCAGCGCAGAGGCGCCCAGAATGTCACTCTGCATGGCCAAGCGGTTGCGGTCCCTGCAAACCATTTGATAATTCGGCTCCAGGCCTTCCTGAAGTAGAAGCAGGCACGCCGCCCAACTCGACATTCTCACCATTGCCGTTTGATTGTCCGTAATGTTTACGGCATCCACATTACCCTTGAGGAAAGCGGCTTTTTCTCGAATCACTGCGGCATCTGTCCCGCGAGGCGGCCCAAGCTCTCCTGTGAACGCAAAATGACCTGCTTTGAGGATCTTCTCCAGGTTGCTGCCCGACTTCAGTCCATTTTCAGTGCTCATACTTTACCTTATCACAACTTTTCATACCCCGGTTGAATCAACGTTCGAGGAACCTGATCTTTCCATTCCGCCGCCGGGGTCAATTTGCGGATGTCGTCCAGACGGTTTTGGCGCGAGAGCCGTTCATAAATCTGATTCCAGGCACACGGTTGGTCGGCGCCGATCTCACAACTGCCTTTATGGCTGCCGCCGCAGGGACCGTTATATAGACCCTTGGCGCACATGGTCACCGGGCAGATACCTCCGGTAAGGCCCAGTATGCAATCATTACAGGAGCGGCACCGCTCCGCGTAACGGCCGACTGATAGATTTACGGCCAGACCGCATGTGTCCACGGCAGGAAATACCGGTATATGGGGAAATCGCTCGGCAAGAAACTGAACCCCGACGCCGCACGCCATGGATACGATCGCATCATAATCGTCTACCTTGTCATCCAGCTGAGCCAGGTATTCACGATCGCACTGCCGCTCCACGGTCAGTTCTCCCAGCTCAACGGGATCCTTTTCCAGTCGCCTCACCATATCGATTTCAGCATTCAGCACGGCGACTTCTTTTTCTCCGCCGGCAAGGCACACCGAGACGCAGGTCCCGCATCCGACATTCAAGACCCTTTTATAGCCCTCCAGCATTTTTTTGATTTCCTCAAAGGGTTTTCGTTTTGCAACAATCATTACCTTCTACCCCCCTGTTAAGTAATTACGGGGCGTTTTTCGCCATTACCGGTTCCGACTTCTAAAACCAAAAGGTTAATTTTATGCCACACTTATTGAATTCTTGTCAATGTCGTTTTGCTTGGTGATTCAGGCGGGAGTAACGAAATGCACTTCCGGTCTAATCGATCAGGGACGATCCGATCATGGACATGATCTGCTCGGTTTCGAATCCCTTTTGTTGAATGGCGCCGGACCGGCAGGACGCCACACACAAGCCGCAGCCTTTGCACAGGGTCGGTTGTACTTCTGCTTTTGTGGTTTTCTCGTTGAATTTCGGGGCACTGTACGGACAGATGGAAACACAGACACCGCACCGGCTGCAGAATTCGGCGTTTACCTGTGCCACCGTGCCGCTTACGGTCCGGGTTTTGGATGAAAGAATGGTGACGGCACGGGATGCCGCAGCCTGAGCCTGTGCAATGGATTCATCCAGAGGCTTGGGTGCATGGGCGAGACCGCATACAAATACGCCGTCGGTTGCAAAATCGACTGGTCTAAGCTTTGCATGGGCTTCGACAAAAAACCCGTCTCTGTTTTGTGAAACCTTATAGAGCTGAGACAGCGGATTGTCTGCTTCAGGAACAACGGCAGCGGCCAATACAAGGAGGTCGCTTTGAATTTTCATCTTTCGCCTGAGCACCTTATCGGTAAATGATATATTGAGAGCCGAAGCATCATTTTCCACCCGTAACGGTTCATTCACGTCGTAACGGATAAAAACGATACCCTCGGATCGGGCCTTTCGGTAAAGATCTTCCCGGAGGCCGTAGGTCCGGATATCCCGATAGAGCACGAACACATTCATTGATGGATTGCCCGCTTTCAATTTTAAAGCATTTTGAACCGACTGGGTGCAGCAGACTTTTGAGCAGTATGGCCTTTCCGGAATTCGGGATCCCACACACTGTATGAATACGGCCGAGCCGCAGCCGCTCAAGTCGGAATCTTTTTGAATGAATCGCTCCTGAAGCTCAAGGCCGGTCAGGACGCGTCGATCTTGACCGTAAAGGTAATCTTGGGGAGACAGTTCGCTTGCGCCGGATGCGATGATGGTCACCCCGTGTTCCAGGGGTTTTGAGGATCCGTTTTCGGATATGGTGGTCTTGAAATTCCCGACAAAACCCTCCACAAGCCGGATCTGTGCACCGGTATAGACTTCTATGTTTTCGTCCGATTGAATCGAGTCGATGAGTTCTCTGAGATACTGTTGAACATTTTCGCCGAGCCAGGTTTCATGAAGTTTTCTTGCCTGTCCGCCCAGGGATTCGTTTTTTTCAACCAGATAGGTATGGTACCCCTGGTCGGAGAGGGTTTTGGCTGCCGTCATTCCGGCAATACCGCCACCGATCACCAATGCCTGCTGATTGACGGTGAGTACAGGCTCTTTCAGCGGTTCAAGAAGGGCTGCTTTGGAAACCCCCATTTGGACGAGATCCTTTGATTTTTTCGTGGCCAGCTCCGGGTCTGATTTGTGGACCCAGGAACACTGGTTTCTGATATTGGCCATTTCGAACAGGTATTTGTTAATGCCGCTTTCGGTTAACGTAGACTGAAACAGAGGTTCATGGGTTCTCGGGGTGCAGGCAGCCACCATCACCCGGTTCAGTCGATGCTCCTTAATGGTCTTGACCATGTTATCCAGGGAGTCCTGGGCGCAGCTGAACATGTTTTCTTCGGCATGGACAACGCCCGGAAGTTTTTTTGCATATTCCACCACCGACGGCACGTCCACCACCGCAGCGATATTGGTACCGCAACGGCACACAAAAACACCGATTCGAGGCGGTTCCCCACGAATGTCTATTTCCTCCGGTACCGGTACAGTCTTTGTCAATGTCCACCGAGCCTGTGCAAGCTTGCTGCCTGCCACGCCGGCTGCGGCGCTTGAATCGATGACCGAAGACGGGATATCTTTTGGTGCATCGAACGTTCCGCATACGTATATTCCGGGTCTTGATGTTTTGACCGGATTGAAACTGGAGGTTGCGGCAAAGTTGTAGTGATTCAGATCGATGCCGAGTCTTTCAGCCAGTTCCACACCCTCTGTCGTGGTACCCAGGCCCACTGAAAGTACGACGATATCAAAGTCCTCTTCAATACACCGGCCGGCATCATCGATATACCGGATCCGGTTCATTCCCGTTTCCGCCTGATGGGAGATGTAAGTTACTTTGGATTTAATGAACCGCACACCGGCCTGATCTTTTGCTCGATTGTAATAGCGCTCAAAATCTTTTCCAAAGGTGCGGATATCGATATAGAATATGGCGGCATCCAGATTTCCGCTGGCATGTTCGACGGCCAACATGGCTTCTTTTACGGCTTGGGTGCAGCATAACGCCGAACAGTATCCCTTGGCCCCGATATGCTCATCGCGGGAGCCGATGCACTGAAGCCATGCGATTTTCCTGGGTTCCTCCTTGTCTGAAGGTCGAACCAGATGCCCCGCGTAAGGGCCGGAGGCTGAAAGCATTCTTTCAAATTCCAGACTGGTTACGATGTTCGGGTATTTGCCGTACCCGAAGGTATCGTGT
>DUZK01000034.1 GCA_013349495.1 Deltaproteobacteria bacterium | reverse complement strand
TATTCCTACAACCTGATTTGCATTTGCAATGCACGGTTTTTTTCATTGTATATCCACCTGATTTTGTTTACATATTCTTCCAAGTTATTCAAAACTCATTGGGAGATGAGAGTATCTGCGCCCTAATGATATTCGTAACTTAGCCAAAGGATACGAGCATGTTCTGATTGATTCACCACCGGCTTTCATCGAAATTATCCGGTCAATTTTAACTATATCTGATCTCGCCATAGTTCCTATTGGTCCTAGCCCGTTGGATATATGGTCAAGCGAGACAACTTTAAACATCATAAAACAGGTAAAAGGGAAGAACCCCCAACTTGAAGCTAAGTTTTTAATCAGCCGAAAAATTCCGGGCACAAGGGTGGGTCAGGAATTAAGGGAAGCGATAAAGCTATTTAATATGGGGATATTTGAAACAGAAATATGTCAAAGAATAGTCTGCGTTGAAGCATTGATATTTGGAGTTTCAGTGTTTCAATATGCACCGGAGAGCAAGGCAGCTTTGGAATTTTTGAGCTTATGCAATGAGATCGGGGCATATAATACTGCAAGAACCTGAACGAGCCGGAACTAAAAAATTCTTAAAATTGCGGGCACCTAACCACCTTTCAAAGCGTCTGTTTTTTTTCTTATAGCTTTCCCCAACATTTCCACTGCCCTATGGGCGCTCCCCTTGGTTTCCACTATGTTTTGCATTTCGGTGGGAATTTTTTCCGCTTTTTTTTCCGGGTCCGGTTTTTTTGTTCTGGATAAATAAATTGAACCTAACAATTTTACTGACTCATCCTGTCCAACTGGTCGGGCTTTGTTAAGTCCTACCTGTCTTAATCTGTCTGATAAGCTTTTTTTATCCATAGCCCCAGTGGTTGATAGAAATACCCATGATAAGCTGTTTTCTCCGATGGTTTTCCGTTTGAATGATTGGTTACTTCAGAATTCTTTTTTTATTCTCAGTCCACCTATCATCCACAATATACCGGTATTGATATTCACCCGGCTCAAGTTGGATAACTTTAGACCATGTTCCGTCTTCGTTGCGGTCCATCCAAAGTTCTGCTGTGGGCACCCAATGGTTAAAGTTTCCAACAATTTTGATCGACTTTGCTTGGGGTGCATGGTAAACAAATTGCTTTTCTATCATATTTGGTTTAAATGAAGACTTTTCTTGTTCTTTAAACGGTATGACTCCAAAAAGGCTTTCATCTTCTATTACTTCTGCTGTGAGCTCTAAATAGTCTTTGAACCCCTGCGATTTTCTGTCATATTCCACGATAGTCTCGCCAAAGCTTACGGCTTCCTTAAGTTTTACATTCGAATTAATAACTGCATTGAACATCAATTCCCTGAAGTGGTCCCGGAGATGGTTTAGAATTTCGTTTGAGATTCTTGTCCGTTTATCATACATGGTGGCGATTGCTTTGACCTTTATTTCATGGTCGGTTTTTTTTCGCACCAGTTCTATTATTTCCATCAGCCGACCTGTACCTTGGAGTGAAAAGAAACCCATATCGATAGGAATGAATATTTCAGTTGATGCCATTAGTGAATTAAAAGTGAGTAGCCCCAAGCTTGGCGGGCAATCAATGAGTATGTAATCATAGCTTCGATACAACTTTTTTATGGCTTCCTTTAGTTTTATTTCCCTGTTTGGTACCCCGGACAACTCTTGTTCTAATGCGCTAAGATTTATGCTTGCCGGAACAAAATAGAAATCTTCAGCGATTGGAATCACCACATCGTCAAGTGTTGTTGTTTCTATTTCAGAATCACAAAGGGCATCGTATACCGTCTTTTCCAACTCATTCGTATCGATATTTAATCCTATGGTTGAATGGCCCTGCGGGTCTAAATCGATGAGAAGCACTTTTCGACCTTTCGAGGCCAAGCAGGCCGACAGGTTGATTGATGTTGTTGTCTTTCCACAGCCCCCCTTTTGATTGGCGATTGAAATCTTCCTCATAATCCCTCCATACTGTACGAATAATTAAAAGACCAGAAAAACCAATCAGCCTACCTATACATTTTCTTAAAAAACATTATTTCTTAATAATGTCAATAAAAAACACAACATTTTGTACGTTAAAGAACAGAATATACAACATATAGAATTCTTAATTTTAGCCTTTCACAGTGCCTATGTCGTTATGTTGCAGACCCGAGCCGTTGTCAGATAGCGTTTCTTGTTTCCGGAATTTCTGCATGAACTGAATCGATACGCGGCGTTATAATCGCTTTCCGATTTCTTGACCCATAAGAATTGGAACATCGGTCTTTTTTGCAGCCGCTATCAGCCGAGTGTCTAAGGTGGCGATGGGGATGCCTCTTCTCATTGAAAGATCGAGATATGAAGCGTCATAGCTGGAAAGATTATTCGCCCTGGCAAAGGCCAATAGATCCTTCATTATTCTTTCCGGTCGCTCATGCGCAACACTTATCGGGAGTTGAGATAAACTCGGCAATCGACAGGGTTAAGCTATTTAAAGAGTTATGCCTGAGTGTCAAGGAGTCTGTAAAACAAAAAGTGTATGAGGTTGACGGAACATCCATAAATCTTTAAAAGAGAGGCTTATTCCAAAAACCTGGAGGTTTCATGGTCGATTTTTTCAATTATCTTGCAGAACACGGCATTGCGTACGAGCGGCACGACCATCCCCCCGTCTATACCATCGAAGAGGCCGATCGGTTGGTCCCGCCGCTTTCCGCTGCAAAGACAAAGAATCTGTTTTTAAGGGATTCCAAAGGAAGACAGCACTTCCTGGTTCTGGTCAGTGGCGATAAACAGGTGGATATCAAAGGATTGCAGGCCGTATTGGGGACCAGCCGGTTGAGCTTCGGTTCCCCGAAACGGCTGAAAGAATATCTCGGCATCGAGCCCGGTGCGGTTTCTTTATTTGCGGTTGTCAACGATACAGAACATAAGGTTGAAGTGGTTGCGGATAAAACCCTCTGGTCGGCATCAAACTTCCAGTTCCATCCGCTTGTCAACACCAGCACGCTGGTGGTCTCCAAAGAAGGCGTCATTCGCTTTTTGGAGTCAACCGGCCATACGCCTCAAGTGATCGAGGTCCCGGAGCGCGTGGCGTAACCGGCATATTCGACGTCTATCGGATTCTATTTTTCGGATTCTTTCAGTTGCATCCCGACCCGATGAGCCGGACCCAGATTGCTTCCCAACCCGTAATATACTCTTTCCACCCCTGTGGTGTAGATGATGGGTTTTATTTTCCGCACATCCGGCAACCCGTTGGTAAGGACATCTTCCGATGCGTGAATTTCCTCGATTTGCCCGATAAACATGATGTGAGTTCCCAGTTTCTGCTCATGCACCACTTTGCATTCGATGTTGATGGGGAATTCCTCGATGAGGGGCGCGGTTTTAAGTTTCCCGTAAAAAACGGTAAATCCGCAAACCTGATTCTTATCCTCCCTGTGGCCGGAATAGATTCCGCAATAATCGGTTTCCACCATTTGGCTTTCAGACGGAACATTGACGGAAAAGGTTCCGTTTTGCTCTATTCCCTTAAGGGTATACCGCTGGGGTCGAATGGAGACGCTGATCATGGGCGGTTCGCTGTTGACGATACCGCTCCAGGCCGCTGCCATAAAGTTCGGGTTGTTATCCACTTTTGAACCGACTAAGAAAGCCGGTTTCGGATAGACATATGTTTCCGGACCCAATTTTACTTTTTTCATTGTGAAACCCTCCTGATCAGGCCAAGCCGGAGTGAAATTAAGAATCGAAAAATGACGATATATCCTAATCCGGAAAAAACGGAAATTCCAAATCACAAATATCAAATACCAAACAAATCACAATGACCGAAATTCAAAATCCCAAACATGTTCAAGATCTCGAAAAACGAACATGTTAATACTGTTTTGGTTATTGGATATTGAAGTTTGCAATTTTTTTGTAATTTGCTTGCCCGCCGTCTTTCTGGCGGGGTGCTTGAGTATTGGGTTTTGCATAAAATCTAAAGAAATAGCGATCAACACACGAATCGACATTAGTACGTAAGGTATCCGCCCTCCACGGGAAGCAATACACCGGTGACCCAAGCGGATTCATCCGATGCAAGATAGACCGCGGCATGGGCGACATGCTCGGGTTCCCCTTTCATGCCCAGTGGATACGATTTGTAAATTCCGCCCCACCCGCCGCCAGAGTCCTTCAAATGTGAGACCATTTCGCTCATGACGCGTCCCGGGCAGACGGCGTTGACCCGCACATTGTGCTCGGCACAGTCGATGGCCATGCATTTGACGATCTGATTGACCCCGCCTTTTGAAGCCCCATACGGAATACGGTTTTTCACGCCGGTCATTCCGACCATGGAGGAAGTGACGATGATGGAACCGCCGCCGTTATCGATCAGGGCGGGCAGGCTGTATTTGCAGGTTAAGAAAACACCGGTCAAGTTGGTATTCAATGTCTGGTGCCAGGCTTCTTCTGTGGTTTCCAGAATATTGGTACGGGAGGGATTGATGCCGGCATTTGCAAAGACGATATCCAGTTTTCCATATTCTGAGAGTGCGGTTTGCACCAATGATTGAACCTGCGTCCCATCGGTTACGTCCGTCGGGTGGTCAATGGCGGCCCCTCCCTCGGCGCGAATCGCATCGACCACCTGTTTTAGCGGCTCCGGCCGTCGACCGGCAACGACCACCTCAGCCCCTTCCTTTGCAAACATCATGGCCGTTGCCCTGCCGATACCCGAACCGGCGCCTGTGAGAATGGCGACTTTGTTTTTTAGGCGCATGAATTTACGACGTCAAATCCTTTAGAATCAATGCGGCGCGGTGCGGGTTGAAAATGCCGCACATGCAGGGGGAAAAAAGTCTTTCCGCACCTTCATCAACCGTAGATTTACCGGCTTTTATGTCTTCTATGACTTCATTGATGAGGCCGACGGCCACCATGCCGTGCCCGCACATGGTGTTCAACTGAAGCACCTCGAGGGGCGGCAATCTGTCGGTATTGCCCCAGCGGCCCATGGACTGGTTGATGGTATGCCGTTCGAGGCCCGCTTCTTTGCAGCATTCTACCACATGGTCGAATATGCCGGACACCACCACACACTGGCCGAGATCGGCCGCTTTGTAAGCCTTTAATGCCTTGACCAGGGTTTCACGGTCCTTGAATACCGCCTGAACCACCGCTCGATCCTCCAGGTTGTCCAGAACGGCCTGCATACTGCCCTGATGGTATTCATTGCCCAGCCGTGCATCCCCTATTTTAATGGCTCCGTTTTCAAGGGCCATCTCCAGGTAGCGTCTCAGTTTAGGACCGGAACCCACATGATTGATGTCTTTCGAAGGCATAATCAGGATGACGTAATCCTCTTCCAAGTATTCTCCGATTCGATGATTCGTATGTGTCATTCTTATACCTCCTGATAACGGGGTTTGCCCAGCCCGACATTGGTTTTTCCGTTAGGGGCCAGCCATAGCCCGGACGCTTGAATATAAGGATCGGTGGGTACGGACCCGTCGGGTGCGATGCGTGTCGCCACATCCAGGCTGAATACCGCATCGATTTCCCCGGACACCTTCTTCAGCGCGTCGAACAAGTCCGGCATCTGTTCCGGTTTGATGGCAAATTCGAGTATTGCCGACAGCACCTTTTCGTTGAGGACATCGTCTTTGAATTTTCCCGTTGCAGGGTCCGACATGAGACTGGTGGTGGGGTTGACCTTTTCAAACGTCACGCCCAGTTTTGCCACCGCCATGGCCACCTTCTCCACGTCATAAAACCGGGCGCCGGTAACGCACCGGCCCACTTCGATGCCGATGCCCACCGCACCCAGCTTAAACCGGCCGGTACACTCGTTGGTTTTCATTTCCTCGGTTCCTCGACCGGATATTCCGGATTCTTCCGCAATCGTCAGCGGATCACTGAGGATGCTTCGCACGGTGCGAGGCCAGGTCAACTCCTGCTGGTAAATCGCATCCACCGGGCAGTCGGCCATGCGAAGGCAGTTACCGCACTCCGCGCATTCATCAAAGTCGATTTCGGATATATCATCTTCCAATCGAATAGCGTTGACCGGGCAATAGGGCACGCACTGCCCACATCCGGTACACAGTTCCTGATCAATTTGCATCTATTGAACCTCCGTCTTCATAGTATTGATTATAAAAAACACGACAACGTCGTGGTGTGCCCAAAGGTTAGCCCGCAAAGGAATACCTAATCTTTGGAAAGACTTTCCGTTGTGCAGATTCGGTGCAGGGTATGGGTCATAATCGATGATCTCCTTGCCGTTACCTTCTAAGCCCACGAATACGAACAAACAGAATTTTAATCAAGGGGAATACCAGGCTGAGCAATGCCCCGAGCAAGAGCGCTAATGAGAGCGGCCGGGTGAAGAATATGGTCAGATCCCCTTGAGCCAAACTGGCCGACCGGACAAAATTGACTTCCGTTATGGGCCCGAGGACCAGCCCCAAGATCAGAGGGGCTGCCGGATAGTTAAATTTTTTGGCGATATATCCGATGACCCCGAATATCACCATCACGCCCACATCCATCATGTTGTTCCCCAACGTGTACGAACCGACGACGGTCAACACCAGAATCAACGGCATTAATATCGCCTGGGGCATCTTGAGGACGCACACAAAGACCGGAATGAAAACCGTATTCAGGATGACCAGCATCACATTTCCGATGTACATGCTGGCGATTAACCCCCATGCCAGTTTCGGATGGTCTTTGAACAGAAGTGGGCCGGGTTGAAGGCCGTACATCATAAAAGCCCCCAGGAGCACCGCCGTGGTGCCGGAGCCCGGAACCCCCAGCGTCATCATAGGAACCAGGGCGCCTGCGGCGGCTGCGTTGTTGGCTGCTTCGGGAGCGGCAAGCCCCTCAATGGCGCCTTTGCCGATGTCTTCGGGGTGTTTGGTCATTTTCACTTCGGTCGCATATGCCAGAAATGAAGCGATGGTGGCGCCGGCGCCCGGAAGAACACCCACGAGAAATCCGATGATCGATCCCCGTACGATGGCCATCCGGGAACGGACCCAGTCCGCCATGGTGGGAAGCAGGGTTTTAAGGCGGATTTTGGTTTTAAGGATGTCAAGATCGACGACATCCTCCATTTGATAAAGCACTTCACCCATTCCGAACATACCGATGGCCACCGGGAGAAAATTGATACCGGTCATCATATATACGCTGTCATAGGTGAATCGAAGCACGCCGCGGCCCGCATCGACACCCACGGTGGCAAGCAAAAACCCGAAGGCGGTCATGATCAATCCCTTTATGGGGTTTGAGCCGGCCAGCCCGATTAATGAGGCCATGCCGAGAATCATGAGGGAAAAGTATTCGGGAGGCCCGAACCTGAGCGCTGCATGAGCGAATGCCGGTGCGGCTGCGGTCAGCATGATGGTGCCGAAGGTTCCACCCGCAAAGGAGGCCAGGGCGTTCATGGAAAACGCAGCTCCGGCCCGGCCCTGTCTTGCCATGGGATATCCTTCGATGGCGCTCACCACCACAGCGGCATCTCCGGGGGTGTTGAGCAGGATGGAACTGATGGTGCCGCCGTACATGACCCCGTAATAGATGCCGGCGAGCATGATAATGGCCGTGGTCGGGTCCATACCGAAGGTCAGCGGCAACAGGATGGCGACACCGGTGACCGAACCCAGGCCGGGCAAAGCGCCGATAATCGTACCCAGGGTGACACCGATGAAACAGAATAAAAGGTTGACCGGGGTCAGGGCTACGGAGAACCCCAGCCCCATGTGTTGAAACAGATCAGACAGTATACCCACGTACGTTTCTCCTCACTAGAATCCGAAAATGCCCTCAGGCAGCGGGACCTGCAGCCATTTGGCGAATGATATATAAAATGCCAGAGATATGAACAAAGCCATGCTCAGTGTGATATACCAGCGATATTTGCCCAACATGTGAATCATCAGCGCCACAAAGAGGAAAATGGCGATACTGAACCCCAGGTAAACCATGCCTACAGCCGTCAACACGGTTAAACCTGCCACTGCGGCGACATTTCCTATACGCTTAATTTGTTGCGGATCTTTGGGTCGGTGTTTATCCTGCTTCGGTTTTCGCAAAGCCTGTATCAGCAAGAGACACCCCCCGAAAACCATGACAATGCTGGCCCACAGGGGCAAAAAGCCCGGCCCAGGCCCGAATTTCCACCAGTAGTCTATCTGAGCGGCCTGAGAGATGGCAAAAATACCGAACAGAATCGTTATCAAACCACCTGCAATGTCTGCGCGTCTCACTGTTTGGTTCCTCCTTCGATAGCCAACTTAAAACAAAGCCGGAGACAGATGTCTCCGGCCGGTATTTTTCAGGTCTTTTGTTATTCTTTCAAGAGACCCATGGAACCCAGCGCTTCACGGAACATTTCTTCGTTTTCCTTGATGACTTTCGTATAATCTGCGCCGGGGATAAATCGGGAGGTCAACACCTTTCCCGTGAGATATTCTTTTTGCCAAGTATCGGTTTCCGTGGCTTTTTTCAGGAGATCGACGCTCCACGCGATGGACTCTTTGGACATATTGGGTGGACCATGAACCCCGCGCACCTGCCAAAAAACCATATTGTACCCCAATTCCTTAAAAGAGGGCACGTCAGGAAGGAGGGCCAGGCGGTCTTCTGTGGTGACCGCCAGCATCCTGGCAAGCCCGCCTTTGACCTGACCGATGCACTCGTTGGGGTTTGCCCAGGCCACATCGATATGACCGCCCAGAAGATTGCTCATCACTTCACCACCGCCGCTGAATGCGGTGTAGTTCATTTTCGTGCCGGTTGCTTTTCCCAGGAGATAGGTGCAGATGTGGTCTTCGGCTGCGGTTGCGCTGCCACCCACATTCAGTTTGCCCGGGTTTGCCTTTGCCGCTTTTGCGACATCGGCCACACTTTTAAACGGAGAGTCTTTTGAAACCACCAGAAGGTTGACGTCACCGGCTATCTGGGCCAATGCCGTGAAATCGGTGGCTTTGATTTTACCCAAACCGGCCAGCGGCACTGAAATCTGACCTGAGGACAGGGTCATCCAGACATTGTCTCTTCCTTTTTTATTCACCACGTAAGCCGAGCCGATCTGACCGTTTCCCCCGGGTTTGTTGGCAACCACAAAGTCGGCATCGGTCAGTTTGTTGTCCCGGATGGATTTGACCAGAAAACGGGCCATGGTGTCACTGCCGCCGCCCGCACTCCAGGGAACCACAAATTCGATGGTTTCTGCACATGCAAATCCTGCAAAAACCAAAACCATTGCCAATGAAATCAGTCCAGTCCTAAATCCTTTCTTAAAATACATAACGGTTAGCTCCTTTCATTTCTTAAGGTCATGACTTCAGCACATAGATTTTTCCCACCATTGCCAAGCATCACTTCCCATATATCATTCACCACACGAAAAACAACCAACTATTTTTGTGCTTTTTGGGGCAGAATATTTTTGAATGCAATAATAAGCTGCTCAAAGAAGTGCCTAAAATGCCTAAAGTTGTGGAATTCTATCCTTATTATAAAAAAAGATAGAGCAAAGCGATACCTTAACTTTAGGCACTTCAAACTTTAGTTCACTTGTAACTTTTCCGGCTTGTCCGTATTAGGTTTCTTCAAAACAAAACGGTTCATGACGGCTCAGCCAATGTCCCAGACCGAGCCGGCCCTCTTTAACTGAAATCAAAAGCGCTTTCAGATGCTTAGTCTGCCTGTCCGGATGTGGAGGAACCTCAATAGTAGAATGAATCTAAAGCACAAATGGTAAGATACCATATAAGTGTCCAACCCCTTGCTTTGTCAAGCTCTTTTTCCGATTCAAATGAACCATACGGAATTTTGAATTACAATATGCTTGATTTTGGTGTTGTAGTTCTTTTTAAGACAGGATATCCGGTCAAGAGAGAGCCTAATCAAGGTTTCGGGTGTCAGGTGTCAGGAAGCATCGCGTCTTGAGTACTGAACACTGAGTACTGAAACCTGACACCTGAAATCACTATAATTTCAGGGGCTATCATGAATACTGACTTGAGATTACTGGTAACCGGATAATATTTTCAGGGGATCGCGGAGGGGATTTATGAAAGCACCAAGAGAGTATACGATTAAAGAAGCAAAGGATCGAATGCGGGCAGGGGAACTGACCGCCCGGGCACTGGTTGAATCCTGCCTGGAGCGGATCCGTCAACGCGAAGAGACCCTTCATGCATGGGTGGAAGTTTACGAGGAGGAGGCGCTTGAAGCCGCCGATCGATGCGATCTGGCGGTTAAAAATGGGGATTGGTTGGGAGAACTGCATGGAATTCCCATGGGCGTTAAAGACATCATCGACGTTGAGGGGATGTGGACCCGCGCCGGCTGCAAAGTGTATCCGGCATCAATAGCTGCATCGGATGCCCCTCTGATACAATGCCTCAGGGATGAAGGCGCTATTTTTCTGGGTAAAACAGAAACAACGGCTTTTGCCAACAATGATCCGACCATTACCCGAAACCCATGGAACCCGGATCATACACCGGGCGGTTCCAGCAGCGGTTCCGGTGCTGCAGTGGCTGATCGAATGTGTCTGGCAGCCCTCGGGTCTCAAACCGGCGGCTCCCTTATCCGGCCGGCAGCCTATAACGGTATCACCGGATTCAAACCGACATACGGCTGGGTGAATATGAATAAGGTGATACCGGTCTCCTGGGGCTTGGACAACGTGGGACCCCATGCCCGCACCCTAGAAGACGCAGCGCTCATCTGCCGCATACTGCGAAAGAACAAAACCATACCTTTTCTGCCCATGCCGGTATGCGACATAACCGAAATCCCGGACTTTACCGACAGAAAGCCCCGGTTAGGCTTTCTGGGCGAGTTCCTTCCCAAAGAAACATCGCCTGATTATATCCGGCACCTCTCCGATGTCCGGGAGGCATTCGAGCAAGCCGGCGCCGAGGTGGTGGACCTGAAACCGCCCCCGTCATTTGAAACTGTCGCACCGTCGCACCGCGCGATTTTCGATACCGAATTGGCCTTATACCACCGGGATCTTTTTGAATCCCGAAAAGATGATTACCCTCCGGGCGTTCGGGAACGAATCGAAGCGGGAAAAACGATTCCCGGTTGTGAATACGTGGAGGCGGTTCGTAAGCGGCGCATGTTTCAGGAAGATATGATAGAGACGCTGTCCACCGTTGATGCAGCCTTTATGAATGCATCGGTTACCACAGCCCCATTCGGTCTTGCATCCACCGGTTCTCCGGCAGCCAACGTGCCCTGGAGTTTTGCCGGTTTTCCGGCCCTGTCTCTTCCTTCAGGCCTGGATTCTAACGGACTTCCCTTCGGTGTCCAGGTTATCGGATTGCCGGGAGGTGACGACCATCTGGCGGCGGTCGGGGCATGGTGTGAAGAGGTGCTCGATTTTTCACAATCGCCTGCGGGTTAAATAAAATATAGGTGCATCTGATAACCTGATGGTATAGGAATTTCCTTTTTTGGACGCTGATAAACGCAGATTTTTTAGATTAATAAAAAGAAGATTATTATTATCTGCGCATATCTGCGTCCTATTTAACTTAACCGGCACAACTTAATCGAGGAGGCAACAATGAGCAAACCGATTGACGATTTTTGGAAGATTCGGCTGGAAGAGGTTAAATCCGCGCTGGAAGGCAACAACTTTGAAGTATGTATTGCGCCAAACAAAGAAGAAGCCAAGGCCAAGTTCCTTAACGAGATATTCCCCGGGCTCGGAGTAAAATCCGTCTCTTACGGCGGTTCCATGACGTTTGTGGAGTCCGGAATTTTTGATGCCGTTAAGAATAACCCGGACATTGAGTTTATCGATCCCTGGGAAAAGGGCACCCCACCGGAGGAAAGCATGGAGCGGCGCCGGCAAGCGCTTTTAGTGGATCTGTTTATTACCGGCACCAATGCGGTGACCGAAGCCGGGCAACTCATCAACCTTGATGCCACGGGAAATCGGGTCGCCGCCCTGACCTTCGGTCCGAAGCAGGTGATGCTCTTTATCGGTCGCAATAAAATCGTTTCGGACCTGGAAGAAGCCATGTTTCGGGTGAAGAATTATGTGGCGCCGGTTAATTCCATGCGGTTGAAACGAAAAACGCCGTGTGTAAAAACATCCTATTGTGAAGAATGCAAAAGCCCTGAGCGGATCTGCAACACGTGGACCATTACGGAGAAATCATCGCCCAAGGGAAGAACCAAAATCATGCTGATCAATGAAGACATGGGGTTTTGATATTAAAACAAAGTGAGCCAAGCATATGACCGAGTGACTTGAGTTGTTTTTTTGGGTGCATGCCCCATAAGCGCTAAGTTGATTTTGCGCTGGATGGACTGTGGAAGGTTTACTGGAAAAAAATGAACGTCCAACATCGAACGTCCAACACCCAATGTTTAATGGAAAAAATGAATAAACAAAAAAAGCTGTTAAACGTTCGGTATTGGATGTTTCTTTTTCATTCGACGTTGGACGTTCGATGTTCGACGTTCATCTTTGAAAACATTCCCTGCCGGGTATTCCGTTTTTCAAGGGTCTCTTTGATGAGGGCGAGGGTTTCGGTTTTTTTCAAAGACCAGGCAGGGGCAACTAATTCTTCCCGGTGAGGATCGCCGGTCAGGCGCTGAATAACCACACCGGGAGGAATCCGCTCCAAAAAATCGCAAACAAGATCCACATATTCCTGCTGTTCCAAACAGCGGTACTTACCCTCCCGGTATAGTGTTTCCATGGGAGTCCCTTTGACCACGTAGAGCAGGTGGAGCTTAACGCCGTCTATTTCCAAATCCGCAAGCAATTTTGCGGTTTGTAGTATATGGGTTCGGTTTTCATGGGGAAGACCGAGTATGACATGGACGCAGATTTTAATTCCCCTGTTTTTCGTATTCTGAACCGCCTTTACAACGCAAGCCGCATCGTGTCCGCGATTGATGAATGCCAAGGTTTCATCAGCGGCCGATTGGAGACCGTATTCAATCCATATTAGAAAATCCCCCGTGTATTCCTCGATTAATGACAGACGATCCGTATCCACGCAATCCGGTCGGGTACCTATGGAAAGCCCTACCACACCATCAACCGAAAGGGCTTCTTCATACATCTGTTTCAATTTGTCCACGGGAGCGTAAGTATTCGAAAAGGATTGAAAGTAGGCAATGAACTTCTTCGCTTTATATCGTTTAGTGAGTGCTTTCTTTCCTTCCAGAAGCTGCTCGGTTATGGATTGACCGTTTGCATACGCGCCGGTCCCGGAGCCCCGGGAATTGCAATAGATGCATCCTCCGGTGGCAAGCGATCCGTCCCGGTTGGGGCAGGTGAGGCCGGCATCCACGGTGATCTTCTGAACCCGGCATCCGAAAATCCGCCGAAAGTAGGAATTAAGATCGTTATACCGTTTTTCCATCAGGCGTCGGATCCCACGATTTCACGGTTTCGGTGATATATACATCCATATAGAAAAAGTGTAATATACACGTGAGTTAGATAATCTTAAAAGTTTAAAGTTTAAAGTGCCTAAAATTGAGGTACGCGTCGGAGCGCGGCCTTTTTGATATGTAAATGGCAGAATTCAATAATTTTAGCTCATTTTAGTTCATTTCAAACTTTGGGCACTTAATCAGTTTACCATACCGGAACCGATTTTCGTATGAGTTTTTATACTAAAGCATATGATGTCATCGTTGTGGGCGCCGGGCATGCCGGGTGTGAAGCCGCCCTGGCCGCAGCTCGGATGGGCTGCCGGGTCCTGTTGATGGCCATCGATCTTGACAAGGTGGCTGCCATGCCGTGCAGTCCCTCCATCGGCGGCATGGCCAAGGGCCAGCTGGTAAAAGAGATAGACGCTTTGGGCGGGGAGATGGCCAGAATCACCGACAAGACGGCGATCCAGTATAGAACCTTGAATACCAAGAAGGGACCCGCCGTTCACTCCACCCGCACTCAAAACGATAAGGCCCGCTACCATCTGGCCATGAAGGAGACGGTCGAACAACAGAATAATCTGGATTTAAAGCAGGCCATGGTGGAACGCCTGGTGGTGGAAGGGCAGAGGGTTTCAGGCGTCGAAGATCATACCGGATTCGGGTACCAGGCAAAGACAGTCATATTGGCAACCGGAACCTTTTTAAGGGGTCTGGTTCATATCGGGTTTAGTTCCTTTAAAGCCGGTCGGGCCGGAGAATTTGCTTCTTATAGTCTTCCGGATCATTTGAAAGAACTCGGGTTCGATTTGGGCAGAATGAAAACCGGAACGCCTCCCCGAATCAAAAAATCCAGCATCGATTTCAGCCGGTTTGAAGCCCAGGATATTTCAGATGAGCCCACTCCCTTTTCTTTTTCCACCCAGTCCATTCCCATGCCTCAGGTTCCCAGTTATATCGGCTACACCAACCTGAAGGCGCATGAGATCGTCAAAGAAAATCTTGAGCGATCCGCACTCTATGGTGGAAGAATCAAGGGAATTTCCGCCAGATACTGCCCTTCTTTCGAAGACAAGATTGTTCGATTTCCGGATCGTGACAGACACCAGATCATGTTGGAACCCGAGGGGCTTCAGACCGATGAAATCTATGCCAGCGGTCTCGGAAACAGTCTTCCCATGGAGGTACAGATACAATTCGTACGGTCCGTCAACGGGTTGGAGTCCGCAGAGATCGTGCGACCGGCGTATGCCATTGAATACGATTATGTGAATCCGATTCATCTGAAACCCACCCTGGAAACCAAACGGATCAACGGCCTGTTTATGGCCGGCCAGATCAACGGGACCTCAGGATATGAGGAAGCGGCTGCACAAGGCCTCTGGGCGGGCATTAACGCCGCCTGCCGGATCCAAAACCGCCCCGCTTTCATACTGGATCGATCCGAAGCTTATATGGGGGTGATGATAGATGATCTTGTCACCCGGGGAACACGGGAGCCGTATCGCATGTTTACTTCAAGAGCCGAATACCGGTTGATGTTGAGAGAGGATAATGCCGACCTGCGATTGATGGAAACGGGACATGAACTGGGTTTGATCCCGGATGACTCGGTTCGGGATGTAAAAGAGCGGAAAAAAGAGATTCGTGCTGAAATCAGAAGGATCAAGGGAGAGGTGATCAAACCCACGGAAAGTGTAAACAAATACTTGCAGGCTTGCGGTACCGGACCGATTCGAAACGGAATGCCCCTTGATAAGCTCCTGAAGCGGGCGGAATTGAATTATGGTGCGGTCCGGTTTCTGTCTCAACCGCCGGAGCCCTTAAACGAGCGGGTGACCAGGCAAGTGGAAATCGAAGTTAAGTATGAAGGGTACATCCGGAAGCAATCAAGGGAGATCGAAAAATTCAAGGACCTTGAAAAACTGAAAATTCCCGATGCATTCGATTATATGACGGTCCATGGACTCTCCAATGAGCTGAAGGAAAAACTTTCCGCGGTCAAACCCGACTCACTCGGACAAGCCTCCCGCATGGACGGTATTACTCCGGCTGCCATCTCTGTGATCATGATAGCGTTGAAGGCTTCAAACCTTGACACTTCGTGACTTTCAACTTATTATAACCTAACGATATTTCAGTAAATTAGGTGGCATTCCACCTTAAATAGATAAAAAAAGGAAGACATATCCAATGGCTGAGGATTATTATAAAATCCTTGGGGTAAGCAAAAAAGCTTCGGACAAGGAACTCAAAAAAGCATACCGCAAGCTCGCCATGAAATATCATCCCGATCATGCCAAGGGGGATAAATCTGCTGAAGAAAAGTTCAAGCAGATCAGCGAAGCCTATGCGGTCTTGAGTGACAAAGAAAAGCGGAAACAATACGACCAATTCGGATCTGCCGGGTTTCATCAACGTTTTTCCCAGGAAGATATTTTCAGGGGATTCGATTTTTCGGATATCCTCAGAGAGTTCGGATTCGGAGGAGCGAATTTTTCCGGCGGCCGGGGAGGCGGTTCACGCTTTTCCTTTGGATCGGGTTCCCCTTTCGGGTCTTTTTCCCGCCAACCCGGACAATCCAAAGGATCCGACCTTGTCTATGAACTCCCTTTAACACTCAGAGAGGTGGCTGCCGGGACAAACAAGGTGGTCAATTTTCAACATAAAGGGCGATCGGAAAAAATGACCGTAAAAATCCCGAAAGGGATGATCTCAGGTAAAAAGCTCAGAATTGCGGGTAAAGGAGAACCCAGTGATTATGGAGGCCCTCCGGGGGATTTGTTCATTCAAGCAAAGGTGTTGGAAGACTCCGAGTTTCAGGCAGAAAGTTATGATTTGAGTATGACGCGTGAAGTTAAAGTCAGTGAAGCCATCCTCGGAACTCAAATCAATATTCTCACCCTGGATGGGAAAGAATTGAATTTGAAAATTCCGCCGGGGACCAAACACAAGACAAAGATGCGCATCCCGGGCCAAGGGCTGCCGCATATGCGCGGATCAGGCAGGGGAGATCTTTTCATTCACGTCCATATCAGCACGCCCAAAAAATTGACAGACAAGCAGCGAAAGCTGGTGGAAAAACTGGCAGCAGCCGGTCTTTAAAGGTCAAATTCAAGGATTAACGGCAACATACCGATATAACTCGATAGTATAGAAGTTCATTTTTTTGGACACGGATGAACGCAGATTTTTTAGATTAAGAAAAAAGAGTTTATTATCTGCGTGCATCTGCGCAAATCTGCGTCCCATTCAACTTGAATAGAAAAGCAAAAAGGTACTGTGCGTAAAGCGCCAAATGTATTGACACAGAGCTAAGTACACTATAGTCTGTTTTTATCGAATCTCGAGTGAAACCTGTATAAAGACGGGCTTTGCCGACTTAATAATGACTGAATTTGAGCCTTTCTTAGATAGAGATGAGATCCATCGTCTGGTGGCGGATATTGCAGATAGGATATCCGGCGATTACAAGAATAATGATCTTGTTTTAATCGGTGTTTTAAAAGGATCGTTCATATTTCTATCTGATCTTGCAAGACAATTGACCATTCCGGCGGAAATTGATTTTATTGGGGCTTCCAGCTACGGTGCTGGTGCTCAATCGTCAGAGAATATACGATTAACAAAACCGCTGCAGATCGATATTCGGAATAAGCATATCATCATCATAGAAGATATTATTGATACCGGGCTAACGTTAGCCTACATGGTCAATTATATAAAGTCTTTTGAGCCGAGCAATCTTAAAACATGTGCATTGTTGGATAAGCGAGAACGCCGGCAAGTAGACATAGACATCGATTATGTCGGAAGAATTGTGGAAAAGGGATTCCTTGTAGGTTACGGGCTGGATTATGCCGAAAGATATAGGAATTTGCCAGAGTTGTATTGTCTAAAATTTTAAGCAAAGAGGGTCAGCCATGATTGTTTCTTGTGAGGAATGTAACACCCGCTTTAATCTGGATGAAAGCCTCATAAAGGAAACCGGTTCAAAGGTTCGATGCTCCATATGCAAGCATGTCTTTGTGGCGCATCCCGAGCCGGCGGTTCAGGAACCGCAGGAACCGTTTATCTCAGAGGAACCCGCCGTAGAAAAGATCGAATCCGAAGAATTGGACGAAGTGGTCAAGCTGTTCGAAATGGATGAAGAACCTGAGGCGGTCTCTGAAGCGGAACCGGAGGACTCCGATTTGGGTATGGAACTTGAGGAGTCCGGGGAAGAAGAGGCGCTTGACTTTTCAGATGACGAACTGGACCTGTCGGACATGGAAAGTGTGTCTGAAGCAGAACCGGTTTCTGAATTGTCGGAGGATAAGGAAGCCGACATTACAGAAGATCTGGATTTCGATTTGGATCTCGATGGGTCTGAAGAAGGAGCGGAAACGGATGGGGAAATAGAAGAAGAACTCGATCTGTCGGGCATGGAAGACGCTTTCGAAATGGATGAAGAGGCGGAGGTGGAATCGGCCATCGAACAGGAGGATGAAGTTTCCGAAGAATTGGATCTCGATCTGGAACTGGACCTGGAAGGGGAGGAGGGGGAGGAAGCGGCTGATGAGGAAGTAGAAGAAGAGTTTGACTTATCGGATATGGATGACATGTTCGATATGGAAGAGGATTCCGAAGATACCGAAGCGTTGGATCTGGATCTGGATCTTGAACTTGAAGATGCGGGAGATCAGGAACAACCGGAAGAGGGCGCCGATGAAGAGATTGATCTGTCCGAAATGGAAGAGCTGCTCGAAGCGGATGAGGAACCCGAAACTCTTGAAGATTTAGATCTTGAATCAGAGGAAACCGGTGAAGCCGAAGAAGAGGCGGTTGAATCTGTGGAAGAAGATTTGGAGCTTTCCGATCTGGAAGGGATGCTCGAGCTGGAAGGGGATTCAGAGGAAACTGAAGCGCCAGAGGAGGAGACGACAATTGAGGATGAATCCCTGGATTTGTCTGATCTTGAGGAAATGATGGAGGAAGGAGAATCGGCAGAGGAAGATGTCGAGTACATTGAGGACTCTTCAGAGGACATGCTGGATCTTGACGAGGTTGAAATCGAAGATGCTGATGATGCAGGCGACGCAGTGGATTTGGATGCGGTTGATGAATTTGAAGAAGCTGATGAAGCTTTTGAAGACGCCCTCTATCATGAAGAGGAAACAGCCGAGACTGAACCCAAAAAGAAAAAACGGATCAGTACGCCTGTCTTGATTCTCCTGATTCTGGTACTTTTAGGGGGCGGAGTTTATGGCGGTTATACCATCATGGGCGCCATAGGGAGAGAAATGCCCAATTTGGCTGAGATCGGGAGTAAGATTCCTTTTGTGGGACAGTTTATCAAACCCCCGGTGCAGGATGCCGGCAACCTGAAAATCAGCACATTGGGTATTTCCGGAAAGTTCGTCACTAGCCCAATAGCCGGAAAGCTGTTTATTATCAGCGGAAAGGCAAGAAACGGGTATGACCATGCGCGGGGGATGATTAAAGTAATCGGCAAACTATACTCCAAAGGTAAAAAGCTTGAGAAGTCGGAAACCGTTTTTTGCGGGAACAACCTCACGGAAGAAGAAATGAGCACGCTCGATATTGAGGCGATTAAAAAACAGTTGAAAACCAGGGGCGGCAAGAATAAATCGAATATGAAAATCGATTCCGGCGGGGTTATTCCATTCATGGTTGTTTTTTCAGATTTGCCTGAAAATCTGGATGAGTATACCATTGAGGTGGTTGACTCTTTCCCGGCCCTTAAATAATGATATTTTCTTTGTTATCAGCAAGTAAACTTGCCCGCCATCATACTCGCTTAGGAGAGGCAGGCGGGTCTGCGTCCAATTTAGCTTGACGAAATCGAATCGAATTGTTAAAAGACCGGCTTTGCATCAAGCTGAACACCAAAACAGTTCATTGTGAAAGTTCATGGCGATGTAGCTCAGGTGGTCAGAGCATGCGGCTCATATCCGCAGTGTCCGGGGTTCAAATCCCTGCATCGCCACCAAATCAAAATCCAACACGGTCCAGCAAAGTAAGAAAGCCCTGATTTTCGGGGCTTTTTTGCTTTCTATTTGTCCTGTCAGGTCCAATAAAATCCATTGACATCCGGGGGTAATTGGGGTAAGTTTCAAGCAAAGTTACCCCAAACACAAAACAGTTACCCCAACAATGGGAGGGCTGCCATGCCAATGACCGATACCAAGGCCCGCAACGCAAAGCCAAAAGACAAGCAATTTAAACTATTTGATACCGAAGGCCTTTTCCTGTTGGTTTCCCCTGCAGGGGGTAAGTGGTGGCGCTTCAAATACCGGTTTGGGGGTAAGGAAAAGCTGATATCCCTGGGCACTTACCCCGAAGTGGGCTTGGCTATGGCCAGGCAGCGGCGGGATGCGGCGCGGAAACAGGTTGCCGATGGTATTGATCCGAGTCAGGCACGCAAGGCATTGAAATCCGCAATAGCTCAGAATGAGAACACGTTCGAGATGGTCGCGCGGGAATGGCACGCCAAATTTACCCCCACATGGACCCCGGGGCATGCCGCAATGATTCTCAGGCGGCTTGAACTCAACGTCTTTCCCTGGATAGGTGCACGGCCAATAATCGACATCAAGGCGCCGGAACTGCTGATGGTGCTTCGCCGGATTGAATCACGGGGAGCGCTCGAAACGGCGCACCGGGTCAGGATTATTTGTGGGCAGGTTTTTCGGTATGCCGTTGCCACCGGAAGGGCTGAAAGGGATCCATCTGCCGACCTTCGCGGCGCGCTGCCCCCAGTCAAACCGAAACACTTTTCAGCGATAACCGACCCGGAAAAAGTCGGTGGATTGCTGCGGGCAATAGACGGCTATCAGGGCTCTTTTGTGACTAAATGCGCCCTGCGCCTTGCCCCCTTGCTTTTTGTCCGCCCTGGTGAACTTCGTCAAATGGAATGGGCGGAAATCGACCTTGAGGCAGCGGAATGGAACATTCCAGCTGAAAAAATAAAGACTCGCCAAGCACATCTTGTGCCTTTGCCACATCAGTCGCTTGAAATCCTGCGAGAGCTTCACCCTTTAACAGGATCTGGCAAATACGTATTCCCCAGCCCGAGAACCCCTAAACGGCCGATGAGCAACAATGGTGTTCTTTCAGCCCTGCGGCGCATGGGCTTTGAAAAGGACGAAATGACCGGCCATGGTTTCCGGGCCATGGCGCGAACCATTCTTGATGAAGTGTTGCAAATCAGACCTGATTTCATAGAACACCAGCTGGCGAATGCAGTCCGGGATCCCAACGGCCGGGCCTACAACCGGACAGCACACCTACCCGAACGTCGAAAAATGATGCAGACCTGGGCGGATTATCTGGACGGCCTTAAGGAAGGTGCTAAGGTGATTCCTATGAGGAAGCAGGCTGAACAATAAACCTAATTCTGAAATTGAACAGCCGAGTATTACGATTTTCAAAAAAAATGCTTGCAAATATTTTTTATTGCGTTTTCAATACCCCGTTCGCTTGCGGCGGGGTAAACATGCGGAAGGGGGGTGTGGGGGGAAACTACGTTTCCCACCATCATCTAAATTGTTTTGTGTTCCGCTTTGATA
>DUZK01000033.1 GCA_013349495.1 Deltaproteobacteria bacterium | reverse complement strand
CTGGATCTGGTTGCCGCATACCTGTTCGCAGGCGAGGCAACCGAGCAAGAACCGGATGCAGCCAATCCATGGGAACTCGGTGCACGGATCTCACTGTCCTTCTAAGCGATTCAGCTAAGAAGTACACGCAACACGTAGTTTGTTAATCAAAAGCCGGAAGTGGAAATCACTTCCGGCTTTTTTATTCCCGGCTCTCCATGCGCTTCAAAAAAGACAGGGAGTCAAACCCCAACACCTTGTTGGGGGTAATCCACTTGGAGCCGTCGGCAAGGCTCATGGATCCACTTAGCTCATCCAGGAAGCGATCAAAATGGATTTTCACTAAGTTCTTATCTTCAAACTCCTGATAGAGTGCAAAAATAAGATAATCATTGGTGCGGAATCGATTCTCGTCCGCCCCCACAATCAACTGGCAGTCGTCGACCCGTTTCCGAGCCCGCCGCTCCCGCGCTTTCCAGTCCAGTCCGTCGATTTCACTAAAGGCAAACCCCTTATCTCGCATCTTGCCGCGGTAATGGTGATGAATCCTTATGCCGTAATCAGCCGGCCGGTCGTGCATCGGGGTTTGCTCATATACCTGCAACGCACTGAAATTCCAGCAGTCGACAATTTTTCCATAGTTTTCTATAAAATTTTGGATCTGTTCAAAATCCCCATCGCTTTCCCGGGGAAAGCCTAAGATGAGATTCATCCCGACCCATATTCCGGCCTCGTTTGCGTATTGAGTTGCTGTGAGAGCATCATCCAGGGATAGCCGTTTATCGATGAGCGTTAAGATTTTCTCAATCGGAGATTCAAGCCCGAACCATAGTTTTACGCACCCTGCCTCCCGAAGCATGGCACAGACGTCTTTGTCCATGTTCCGCAAACAAGCGGAGTCGATGAAGTGGAATTTAAGATCGCGGCGAACAACCTCGTTGCAGAATTGCTCCACATACTTTCGCGTGTAATTGATCTGGGAATTAAAAAAACGGAAACAGCGGCCGCCTTCCTGTTCCACGTAATATTGCAGGTCGTCCACCACCGCAGCCACAGGTTTTACAATGAGCGGTTGATATGCGCCCTTGCAAAATGCGCAGCGATGACTGCAGCCGTACATGAACTTATACGGAATAATACTGATCGGCCGTGCAGCCCACCTGGTGCGGCCGGCTGAAGGAAAGATACGGTTTACGCTGACCGGATAAAGAGATGCATTGGCGATATCGAAGGACGGCCGGACGGCCAACAAATCCCGTTCCAGGGCGTATTTCGAACCCGCTGCATGCGAGCGGACCGTGGATTTACGCCCTTTCCCCAGGGTTACGATCCCCCCCGGTTCCCGCCACCAGGTAACATGGGCCTCGCTCTTCTGCAAATGCTCCGTAAGTTCCGAACGGTCATTCCGGTCCTCAAGGGCTTTCAAAAGGATGGGCAGGGAAACAGCCCCGTCTCCATAAAAAAAGAAGTCGGCGCACTTCTGAGGGGCGTGTCTTATCCCTCTTTCCACCGAATTGCGGCCGATTTTGCTCATGTTCTGTCCGCCGAAAATCACCGGGCAAGGATTTGACGATTGAATAAACCGGGCCAGGGCCAGGGCAAAGCCGAATTCCGCATCATAGACCTTGGTTTTTTTGGATAGCCGGCTGAGTGAAAGCGCCACGTATGGATAGCCTTCGGTCTGTATGAAATTACCGAAGCGCTCGAGCAGGTGTTTTAAGTCCTGGGGCAGGGTATCGAGTTGCTCCAGTAATTTCCGCCAGTCCTGAAGGCGCTTAAGGGTCTGGGCCGAAAGCAACAGCTTCCGTTGCTGCCAGTGGTTGAGCTGGAGATCCAAATCGATAAAAGTGACGCCCCACCCCTGTTTCCGGAGGTTTGAGACCACCAGCGACGCCCCGTAGGGCGGTTCGATATAAGGATATGTTCGCCACAGGGTGCCGATGGGCGAAACCAGGAAAAGAACGTCTTTTTGTATGGGTTTGGTATGATTCATTGATATCTTTATTCTTCAGTGTTCTTCTCCCTATTCGTCGGGAGAAAGGGTTCAAGGATCTGTAAATGTTGTGAATTTCACTTGAACCCCTGAATCCCCGACCCCTTGAACCCTTTTAGTATCATCAGCTTTTCAATCGCTTTCCAGCTTTCCTCTTAATATTTGATTTACCGTCTGAGGGTTCGCTTTTCCCTGGGTGGCTTTCATGATCTGCCCCACAAAAAAACCGAGCAGCTTGGTTTTTCCATTCCTATATGCGTCGGCCTCCTCAGGATGATCGGACAAAACCCGGGCAACCACTTCATCTATAAGGGATTCATCGCTGACCTGAACCAGCCCCTTTTCTTCAACAATCTGCTTCGGCGGTTTTCCGGTCTTGGCCATCTCCTCAAAAACGGTTTTGGCGATCTTGCCGCTGATGAGTCCTTCGTCCATCAATTTTAACAATCCCGCAAGATCCCGTGGAGCGATGGGAGACGCTTCGATGGTTATTCCCTGGGCGTTTAAATACCCAAGCAAGGACCCCATGATCCAGTTACTCACCGGTTTGGGTTGATTGAAGTCTTTAATGCAAGCCTCGAAATAATCGGCCAGCTCACGGCTCGATGTGAGTACTTCGGCGTCATAAGACGGAAGATCATACTCAACCTGGAATCGATGTTTTTTCTGATCCGGGAGTTCGGGGAGTTTTTCCTTTACCGATGCGATCCATTCATCATCGATCACCAGCGGAAGAAGATCGGGGTCAGGAAAATAGCGATAATCGTGGGCTTCTTCTTTTCCTCGCATGGATGTGGTCTGATTTTTATCCGGGTCCCACAACCGTGTTTCCTGGACCACCTCTCCGCCGTCGGCAATGCGTTCGGTCTGACGGCGGATTTCAAACTGAAGGGCTTTCTCCACATGCTTAAAGGAATTGAGGTTTTTCAACTCCGTTCGGGTTCCGAAGGCATCGCTCCCTTTGGGCCGCACGGACACATTGGCATCACAACGAAAACTGCCCTCCTCCATGTTCCCGTCACAGATGTCCAGGTAACGCAGAATCGCTCTTAATTGACGCAGATAGGCACCGGCTTCTTCAGGAGATCGGATATCAGGCTCGCTGACAATCTCGATCAAGGGAACCCCGGTCCGGTTAAAGTCCACCCGGCTGTATGGCCGGACCGTATCATGGATGAGTTTGCCGGCATCCTCTTCCATGTGAATTCGGGTGATACCGATCCGCTTTTTATGATCGTTTAATTGAATTTCAACGTACCCGTGATGTGAAAGCGGCAGCTCATATTGGGAAATCTGATACCCTTTGGGGAGGTCCGGATAAAAATAGTTTTTGCGGGCAAAACGGCTTTCTCCGGCAACCCGGCAATGGGTCGCCAGAGCCATGGCAAGGGTATACTCGACCACTTTTTTATTTAATACCGGAAGAACCCCGGGCATCCCCAAACAAACCGGGCAGGTATGAGTATTGGGGGGTGCGCCGAATTTAGTGGAACACGAACAGAATATTTTGGTTTTGGTCTTCAACTGGGCATGGACTTCAAGTCCGATGACCGGTTCAAACTCCATCGATGACATTCATCTCACCTCTAAATCCTTTAAAAAATCCGTCGGCGAACCGGGCTTTCCCAAAATTCATAATCGGTTCGTCCTGCTTCATCGCCTAGCTCAGAAGCTCTGCCGGAATAACTGAACACCATGGCAACGGCGCCGGAGGGCAGGGCAAACTGCTTTTTAAAAGGCAGGTTTTCTATTTCCACGTGATGCCCGGAAGAGACGATGCCTTTGCCTTCAATAATCTTTCCGGAACCGTCCACGAAATGCACCCTCAGGTCAAAATAGTCTAACAATCTGAAATTATATATTATATGCTTGTTAAACGTGACTTTGCCAGACAAGGTGAAACTGTCCTTTTTCTGTTCGTAAACATAGTCGAGGGACAAATCACGGGTGTCCCAGGAGCCTGTGTACGGCCCTCCTTCTTTGATTTCGATCCGATCCGCTTCGGCGACTTCCTGTCCTTTGTAGGTAAAATAACTCGTGCATGAAAATATTGCAGAGAGTGTTACAATAAGAAACAGCCACCGAATCCTGCGGGTTTTTTTAAATGTCTGTTTCATGACACCTCCTTTTTCAAATCCGTATACTACTTCATCTAATCAAAAACAACGGGTACCGGGAACATGCCCTCTTGATTTAAAAATTCAAAGAGCTGCTCAAATTCAGACCGAAAATGGAAATAGTGGTCGGATATCACATACCGGCTGGCCCCGCTGCTTCCGAGGGGAACGATATCCTCTGTCCAGTCATAACCCCGGCTTTGAAATATCTCTTGAAAACGGCGGTTCAGGATACGTGTCGAATTCAGACTTCCGGACTGCTCCAAAAACCATTTCCGGGGAGCAAACCGATGCCCGGATTGCAATGCTTCAGCAATTGCCTGGGCAAGGTCTTTATCTTTGGCCACTACCCCGGTCCGGGAATTGAAATGCTCAAAGTTCACCCCGGCTGTGCAGGCGCTGATGACACAGGGTATGTCCGCCCGGAAGAATTCATAAATGCACCGCGGGCCGTTTTCGTGCAGGGCAAGATGCACCCCCACACGGCATTCTGCCAGGTATTTCGGCACCTCATTTCGACGGATATTTGCCAGCACCGTTACCCGCTCATCCATTCTGTTTAGGTGCACCTGCTGTTTGAACCGCTCAATATTTTCGTTTTTTCCCCGGCCCATGAAAAGCGCGGTTTTATCTTGAAGCAGCGGATGCCTTAGAAGCGACAGCATGAACAGATGCCGTTTTCGATCCATTTCGTCATAGGTTCCGTTAAAAACGATATCGAATCTTTTCCGGTGTCCTGCATCGACTGTTTCATCATCCTCGATATAGTCGCTATGGGCCAAATGAGTGGTTAATACACCGTTTTGGCTGTTTAAATATGCCCGATCCTCTTCGCAAGCCGCACCGATTAAGCACGGATCATCAAGGATTGTGAGAAACCGCCACCAGGTATGACGGAAAAACACGCCCGCTGCAGGTTCGATATAGATTAAATATCGTTTACTCAATTCCCTGAGTATCCGGGGTTGAGTGAATAGATAGGCAAGCGCAAATATCCGGATAATCCCCTTTTCCCTCGGAAGACGGGACTTTTTGAGGATCTGGCAGAAATGATAAAGGTTGTACTCTTTCTGACGCTTTTTGCTGATCTTTTCCTCTATCTTTTCTCTCTCAGCGGTTAAAAAATCATGGATTTCAGGATCGTCCCGAAACTCCTGCTCCGCCTTGAAAAGCCACTGCCATTGCCCCGGAAACGGAAGCAGCGCAAGAAAAAGAGCCGCTTGACGGGCAAAATCCCTCCCTGCTTCTTTTGCATATAGATTCTCAAAAATCGATTTCCGCTTCCTCAGTGCGTCATAGGGCCATGTCAGGGATCTGGATTCTTCCAGCCTGGGGCGCTGCCATACCAGTAATTGAACGAGAACTTCGTCTGTGGTTTTCCGAATCTCTCGATATACTGAAGGATCGGAGATATTTAACAGCGCTCCGGAATCGATGGCCTCAAGAAACGCTTCCAGGGTTTCAACAGGCGCCTCTAGAGCAGCATCGCGTACCAGCCAATCGGGTTTATTCATTCTGCATTCCGTATCCTTATGTATAGGTTTCAGTGTTCAGGTTTCAGTGCTTGCCCGCCTCCGGAGGGTTCAGTCATTAAGCATGGATGTTCCCTATGAATTGTTTCTTGACGAGCTGCATAACCACGATCGTTTAATATACAAACAAACCCGTTTAGCTCTCAATAAAAAAATCCATACCAACCTCCTCGATACACATCGTGAAGGTGTATCTTAATTTGAAAGATATAAGTTCATCGTTAAGGTCCACATTTATAAACAAATGGTCGAAGCTGCTATTAAAGACTTACAAAAGCCCCGCAACTTGTAAATATCGGATCGAAATCCTTGTCATAAAAATAACCCTTTATTGATCGCAATCAAGTTCATTAGGACGCAGACCCGCCCTCCTTTCCATAACCAGTGTGGCGGCGGACAGGTTTGCGCTCCTTCCTTAGTACTCGTGTTCTTAAATACGGTTACGTATTACAATCGGTTTATTCATTCTATGAAAAAGTTTAAAGTGTCTAAAGTGATCTAACGTGCCTAAAGTTAAGGTATTTTGTCAATTTTATATTGACCGCGCTGAAAGCGCGTTCCACAACTTTAGTTCACTTTAGGCACTTCAAATTTAAACTTTTGGACTTCAGCTAATACAGAATAGTTGTCCTGATAAAAATACGTTATCGAATTTACGAATTAGAGTACTTAGTTGGGTCAACGAAAGCGAAGCGAGGGCGGCATTCCGACATTTGGCGGTTTTCTCTTGAAGATATGGGTTAAAAGTGATTTATACAGGAACCGTAATGGCTGAGTTAATCAACGGATTCAATAATTTAAAAAATATCAGTCCACAAATGAAAAACAAGAGATACCGCTCGGAGCCAATCGGATGAGTCGGAATTCCACGTTTAATATTTTGATGTACTGCCATGATACCTACGGTCTGGGCCACATTCGACGAACCCTGGCCATTGCAGATCACCTGCGGCAGAAGAACATCAATATTCTGATTTTGACCGGATCGCCCATCGTGGGTCGATTTGCATTCCCTGAGCAGATCGATTTTGTTCGGATTCCCGGAATGATAAAAAAGACCAATGAAGAGTATCTGCCGCTGTCCATTAAAATCAATCCACGCCATGCCCTCGATATCCGTAAAAATATCATCACCGCCACCGCTAAGACCTTTCAACCCCAACTCTTCATAGTGGACAAGGAACCGCTGGGATTGAAAAAAGAAGTATTGCCCACCCTTCAGTGGCTGCAGCGGAGTTTGCCGAGATGTCGGACCATTTTAGGCCTTCGCGACATTATGGATGATGCCGATACCATTCGAAAGGACTGGGAGGACAAAGGCGTTTACGACACGTTAGAGGAACTATACAGCGAAATATGGGTTTACGGCGAAAGAAAATTTTATGACCCCATCGAGGAATATGCCATTCCCGACTCCATCAGCATGAAAATGCATTTTACAGGATACATTCCACGCAAAAAACCGGATGACAAGGAAATTAAACATATCCGAAAAGAACAGGGAATAAAGAAGGACAAAAAACTTGTTGTGGTCACCACCGGGGGCGGTGGAGACGGATATCCGGTATTGAACACATATCTTAAGATGCTGGAATCCGACAACTATCCGGTTTCTTTTAAAAGCGTGCTGGTCACCGGACCTTTCATGCCGGGCCAACAGCGGAAGGAAATCTTCGACCGCTCGAAAAAACTGGGAATAAGAGCGTATCGCTTTTACCGCTGGATGGTTAAAATTATTGCCGCAGCCGATCTGGTTGTCGGAATGGGGGGATACAACACGGTGTGTGAAATCCTGACCCAAGGAACCCCCTCTATTATCATCCCCCGGGAAAGTCCACGAAGGGAGCAGCTCATCAGGGCTGAGGTGCTGAACAACCAGAACCTGGTGAATTATATTCCGTTTAACTCGCTCAACCCGGACATATTGCGAAAGGAAATCGAAAAGATTCTAAATTACCCCGAACCTTACAAGAAGGCCATTGCCGCTTTTCAGATGACCGGATTCGATGTTATGCACAAACGGCTCAAAAGCTTTAGACAATAAAGAAATGGTCCCCGCGAAACCGCCTGCTTTGGGAATGATCCTGAAGGGGTTCCCCCGGATTTCGGAAACCTTTATTTCAAATGAAATTTTGCTCCTGGAAAAAGCGGGCTTTCAGATTCACATTTTCTCAATGCGGCGTCCCCGTGAAAGCTTCTCCCACAGCAGTGTTAAAAATATTAGGGCCTCTGTCGACTATTTGCCGGAGACCCTGTTGGTTCCGCTTCCACGATTCCTGTACCACAATCTTTTGCTGGCAGGACAAATCCCCACCATTTACCGGCATGTCTTAAAGTCAGCGTTTCTTCGGTTCCGTCAGACCCGAAAACTTGCGACCATCAAGCATTTCCTTCAAGCCGGATATCTGGTCCATAAATTTTTGCCTGAACAAAATGTGGTACACCTCCATGCTCATTTTGCGCATTCTCCTGCTTCTGTCGCCTCGTTTACCAGCCAATTATCCGGACTACCTTTCAGCTTTACCGCTCATGCAAAAGACATCTATACCTCGGACCCGAAACACCTCGGTGACAAAATCGACAGATCGGAATTTGTTGTCACATGCACAGAACACAACAAGGAATATCTCGCCGGAATTGCGAATTCTAAAAAAACACCCATATACCGGATTTACCATGGTATCGACACGAAGCTGTTTAATAACCGAAAAGAGATTACACCGCCGGAAACACCATACCGGTTGCTCACCGTTGCCCGGATCACGCGAAAAAAAGGGATCCCAACGGTGCTCAAGGCCATCCGTTTACTGTGTGATGAAGGATTCCCCATAGAGCACATTCTCATCGGTGACGGAGATGAAAGAAAAAGCGTGCTGGCCCTGATGAAAGACCTCAAACTGGATAATATCAGCCAATGGCTTGGCACTCTGCCCCATGTAAAAGTATTGGCCCACTATCGTCAATCGGATCTATTTGTTATAGGCTGCGAAATTGCACCCAATGGAGACAGAGACGGAATACCGAATGTCATCCTTGAAAGCATGGCCATGGGTGTGCCCGTGGTATCCACTCACGTATCAGCAATTCCGGAGGTTATAGCCGACAAAGCCTCCGGATTGCTGGTGCCCCCCCATGCGCCTGAAGAAATGGCTGAGGCCATCAAGCGTCTGTTGACCGATTTCGAGCTTAGAAAAAGAGTGATTGAATCGGCCAGAACACGCGTTATGGAAAAATTTGACAATCGACTGCTGATCCGGAACCTGGCAAGCGTCTTTGCAAAAAAAATCCCGGCATTCAGCCATCTATCGAGTTCTTAGTACTCTATTTCGTAATTACAGTGACGTATTTCTATCAGGACATTCTGTATGGTTGAAGTTCAAAAGTTTAAAATTTGAAGTGAGCTAAAATTAATGAATCTGTCTGATTTATTTTGGATGGAGCGAAGCGACACCTCAACTTTAGTCACTTTAAACTTTAGTCACTTTAAACTTTTCCAGTGAATGATAAAATCAAACTTTAATAGATAATCGTATTTAAGAATTCGTGCACTTGGTTTTACCATGAACATCTGCTTTCATGCCCCATTCAAACCTCTGGGTCATCCTGACCCGTCGGGAGACCTGGTCATCGGAACCGGGCTATATAACTTCCTGACCCATAGGGGACACACCCTATGGGCGGTGAGCAACTTGCGATGTCGATGGATTTACTGGAAACCATGGCTGGTGCCCCGAATCATAAAGGAAATAAGGCGTGCCAAAAGAGCCGTCGTAAAAGGAAAACCCGATCTGTGGCTTACCTACCACACCTATTACAAGGCCCCGGATATACTGGGCCCTCTGGTCAGCGGAAAAATGCGGATACCCTATGCGATCTTCCAGGGCGTATACGCCACCAAGCGGAAAAAGGTTTTCAGGACCTGGCCGGGGTTTATACTGAACACCAGATCTCTCAAAGCCGCCCACCATGTATTTACAAACAAGAAGAAAGATCTGATCAATTTAGGAAGAATCCTTCAGCCTCAAAAACGAACATATGTGGCGCCGGGAATCTTCACCGATGATTTTTCATACAGCGCCAAAGACCGAAGGGGGTTAAGGACAGACTGGGAAGTTGGAGATGACCCGGTGATGCTGACAGCCGCCATGTTTCGACCGGATGTTAAGACAGTGGGTCTTAAAATCGTCATAAGGGCTTGCGGAGAGCTTTTCCGGAAAGGGAAAAAATTCTATTTGATCATAGCCGGTGACGGAAAGAAGCGACATAGCCTGAAAAAGCTGGCAGAAAAAGAAGCTCCCGGGCGCATTCGTTTTATCGGAAAATTACCCGAAAAGGAGATGTACCGGTTTTACAGTGCCGGTGATCTGTTCGCCTTCCCGGGCATTCGGGAATCCCTGGGAATGGTCTTTTTGGAAGCCCAGTCGTGCGGAATTCCGGTGGTCGCATTTTCCAATGAGGGCACCCCCGAAGTCATCAGCCATCCGCACACAGGCTTTCTGGTGCCGGCTTTCGATTTTGAGGCGTTTGTCTACGGCATTGAAACACTCTTGGACAACCAGGCCTTACGCCGGAGCATGGGTAAAAAGGGCAAGCTGTATGTTCGAAAACACCATGACCTGAACGTGAATTACAGAGTTGTGGAAGATGTGTTGATGGGGCTTTGCAGTGAGAGTAATCAGCGGATAGGCCGTTTTAAGTCTTAAAACTATCCTAAAATATTGAAATTTTGAATATCGAACAAGGAATTTAGAACCTCAGAAGTGTAGGAAAACTTCGACATTCGACATTCCTTGTTCAGCATTCTGCGGTTCAAAAACAATATTAAATTACAACATATTGCAAATGTGAGAGATGAATTCTTAAAATGAACCAGTAAGAATATAAAGGTCGAGATTAACTCGAATGTATAGGAAATTCCAAAACCGATTCGATCATCTCTGATCTTGCGCTGAGGATAAGGTTTTCAAGGATGTATAGCCAACTTGCCATCACCCGATTCGGTCTCCTCAGGCATGCGGAAACCGAATGGAACAAACAAAAACGGATTCAGGGGCATTCGGATTCACCGTTGACGGCCGAGGGTAAAGCTTCGGCGGATCAATGGGGAAGCACTCTGAAAACACTTCCCATCAATCGGATCATCTCCAGTGATTTGGGGCGAGTAAGAGAAACCTCCCAAACCATCAACAGACACCTAAATCTTCCCGTTGTTGAAGATATGAGACTGCGGGAGCAGAACTGGGGTCAATGGGAAGGCCTATCCATACCGGATATAGAAAACACAGCGGAATTTAAAGCGGAATTGATCTCCGGTTGGAATTTTCGGCCCAGGGCGGGCGAAAGCCGGATGGAGGTCTGGCATCGGAGCCACGAAGCCCTCCTGCAGGCAGCCCGTAAATGGCCGGGAGACACCCTGTTGGTGGTTACCCATGAAGGCGTGATCCGATGCCTCATCTACATGCTTTTCGGCCGGAAGTTTGGTCCCCATGAGCCCCCGTTGATAGAACCGAAACACCTTCACTGGCTGGTCTGCCAAGACGGAAGATTAAAAGTCGATGAAATTAACGCGTTGCGTGCCGAGCTCAAACAATGAAAATCATCCAATACTGCCAACATGTCTGGGGCGTCGGTCACCTGTTTAGAACTTTGGAAATCTTAAAGGCGCTGTCGGATCATGAGATTGTCATGGTGACCGGTGGGGAGCGGGTCGACATCCCTCTGCCCAACCATGTGCGAGAGATTCATCTTCCGGAAATCATGATGGATCTAGACTACAAGGGTTTTCTCACGACTGATGCGGAATTGTCGTTTCCCGAAGTAAAAGCAAAACGGATAAAGCAGTTATACGAAATATTTCAAAATGAGACGCCCGATCTTTTTATCGTTGAACTCTACCCGTTTGGACGAAATGCCTTCCGGTTTGAACTTAATCCGGTTCTCAAGGCTATTCGAAACAATGACCTTCGGAAATGCATGGTCATATGTAGTATTAGAGACATCCTGGTTGAAAAAAAAGACCAAGCCGCCTTTGAGGAACGCGTGATCACGCGCCTCAACCAGTGGTTCGATGCAATTTTAATTCACTCCGACCCGAATTTGGTAATACTTGATGACACCTTCTCCCGTATTTCCGATATTAAACCTATAATACACTATACCGGCTTTGTGTCGGCGGAGCCTCCTTCAAATTCGCGGGAAAAGTTCCGGAAAAAACTGAACATATCCGAAGATGCCATACTCATGGTGGCGAGTGCAGGCGGTGGAAGATCGGGAGCACCGCTTTTAAGATCTGTAATTTCGGCTTTCCGCTCCATCCGGATCGACCGGCCGTCATTTCTCTTTGTCTTTACCGGACCCTATATGAGCCGGCAGGATTTTGAGCATATCAAAGAGCTTTCCGGAAATGGAATTTCCGTTTCCCGCTTTACCGACGATTTCTTGTCCTATCTAATTGCGGCAGACCTTTCTGTGAGTATGGGCGGATATAATACCTGTATGAATATTATCGCAACAAAGATTCCTGCTATGGTGCTTCCCTTTTCCGGTGACCGGGAACAGGGGATAAGAGTCAACCGGCTGGATAGGCTCGGTATCCTCAAGCAACTGAATGAACGGGACTTAGAACCCAAACGTCTATCCAAACTCATGGAGGAAGCGATTTTCCGGAAACCCTCGAGCCCGGTTTCCATAGACATCAGCGGAGCATTGAATACGGCCCTATGGGTTGAAGAAAATGTGTCCGTTCACCGGTAACCGTTGTCCGCTGACCGAATCAATATCAGCGAACTGTAATCATTGAACTATAGGAACAGGGTAAACGTATTCGGGATTTAGGCGTTTCGTGTTATATAAAAAGAGATTAGAAAGGGACCCGGAATTTCAAAAGGTATTGCCTTAATCAGGAATCATTCTCATTTACAAGGTTTGTGCATTATGATAGGAAATTTTCAGATTTATATACTTTTCCGGCTACTTGTCATCATGATATATCGCCAGTAATCCCAAAATAATAAAGAAAGGGGATTTTAGGCTTGAAAAATATAACGCTGTCTTCAATAGATGCTGACAAGGTGGCCCGTTTAGTCGTTCTGCCCTTTGCAAAATCTATAGAAATCGCATTTAAGAGCATTAGAGTTCGTTTTTTTCGCTCCATGATCACCACAATGAGTCTTGTTCTGGCAGTGTCGTTTTTAAGTTTTATCCGGGTCAGTAATGACGTGGCCAATGGTCTGCTGGCTGCTGGCAACCCGACCTATCGTCAGTCGCTGATAAATGCGGGTTATGATTTGCAGCCTGAAGAGACCCGTATTGAAAGCAGTCCCAAGCAACGCTGGATTGTCATTTTATCGTTATTGGTATGTGTGGTCGGTATTGTAAACGCCCAGCTTATGGCGGTAACCGAACGTTTCCGGGAAATCGGAACCATGAAATGCCTGGGGGCTTTGGATCGATTCGTATTGCGACTGTTCCTGCTTGAAGCAGGAATGCAGGGTTTGGCAGGTGCCGGAGTCGGCAGTCTTTTGGGCGGGGTTTGTGCCATTCTCAACGGCTTGGCCAGTTTTGGAATGGACGCCATGGGGAACCTGCCTTTTATGGATGCCTGGACGTCCGTTTTATTTGCAGTCGTCGTCGGGTGTGTATTGAGTCTGCTGGGCGTCTTGTACCCTGCCATTCTGGCGGCCAGAATGCAGCCGGTAGAAGCCATGCGGGCTGAGCATTAATAAATTTTCGATTTATGATTTTCGATTATAAGAGCAACAATCGTAAAATGGACAAAGAAGAACTTAAGAATCGTACCAAGCAGTTTGCATTAGGGATAATTAAACTGGTTCAATCATTGCCGAATACAATAGACGGCCGGATAATCGGCAAACAACTTATAAGTGCGGGAACATCTGTCGGTGCAAATTATCGCTCAGCCTGCCGGGGAAGATCTATAGCAGAATTCTTATCTAAATTGGGGATCGTTGAGGAAGAGGCAGACGAAAGCGCATTTTGGCTGGAATTGATCATCGAAGCCAAATTATTGGACGCAAAAAGGGTAGACCCATTGTTGCAAGAGGCAAATGAAATCGTTGCAATCATGGTTTCGGCAAAAAAAACAACGAGGCGAAATCTTAATAAATCGTAAATCGACATTCGAAAATCGAAAATTCAACAGGGTGTGTTATGGCAGACGTTGGAAACATCGTTCGCGTATCCGGTGTCACTAAAAATTTTAAGCTCGGCAAGGTCGAGGTTCAGGCCCTTAAAGGGGTAGATCTTGAAATACCCACCGGATATTACATTTCCATAATGGGTCCTTCCGGCTCGGGTAAAAGCACGCTGTTCAATATGATCGGCGGTCTCGATAAGCCCACCACGGGAAAGGTTTTCATCGACGAGGTGGATATCGCCCAGTTGGATGCATATGAGCTGGCATGGCTTCGATGCCGAAAAATCGGGTATATATTTCAGACTTTCAACATTATCCAGGTCATGACGGCCCTGGAGAATGTGACGCTGCCCATGATTTTCGGAGGAATGAACAACGACGAAGCAGTGGAAAAGGGGATGCAGCTCCTCGATTTGGTGGGGCTGGGTGAACGGTTCAGCCATAAGCCGTTTGAGCTGTCCGGCGGCCAACAGCAGCGCGTGGCCATTGCCCGGGCCCTGGCCAACGACCCGGCCATCATTCTGGCTGATGAACCCACCGGAAACCTCGACCTGAAAACTGGAGAGGAAATTATCACGCTCTTAAAAAGCCTGAGTAAGGAAAGAAAAGTGACGGTGATCTCAGCTACCCATGACATCAAAATGCTCAATGTATCCGATCAGGTGGTCTGGATACGTGACGGAAGGATCGACAAAATCGAAAACAGAGATGAGCTGAAAATCTCTGTAGGAGTCGTGGCCACCCGGTAAGTGGTATAGAGACAAAAAATGAGAATAATAAAAATCACAGCCGTAAATCATGATAGAAATAGATTCGCTGTAATTTTTATGATCATGGTCGGGGCTTTTCTCACATTCTCCCCTGGTTCGGTTGAAGCGCAGTCGGATTCCGCCGACCGGATCCGGCAAACCGTCGAAACGCTTGCAGCCTTTGGAGACCGCGCCACAGGCACCAAAGGTAACAAAGAGGCGGTCAAATACATCAAAAAAATGTTTTCGGAAATCGGGCTGGAGCAGGTCGGATCCATTCCATTCGCGGTGCCGGTTCTTAAAGATAATGGCAGTACACTGACCCTTCCGGATAAGAATATTACAGTTCCCATATCCCCGATACGAGCGAATGCGATATCTCCTGAAACCGTCCCGGCCGATGGAATGGAGGGTCCCCTGGTCTATGTCGGTCCGGGCGATCTGAGTAATTTAAACGGAAAATCGATCGAAGGCGCAATCATTCTGATGGAGTTCGATTCCGGCAAGAACTGGCTCCATGCCGCCTCCCTGGGTGCCAAAGCACTGATTTATGTGGGCCGAAATGCCATTCCAAAGACATTTTTTGATGAAAAGCTGGAACTGACTCCTATCCGGTTTCCGCGATTCTGGATGTCATATGTTAAACTGAAAGAAATGTTCGGAAACTTCGACACCGCCCCGAAAGGCTTTGTGTCTCCCAGAATCCGACTCGTTTCGAAGATGTTTTGGGAGAATACCGAAGGTGAAAATATATACGGACTCATTCAAGGGTCCAATCCCGGCCTCAGCGAAGAACTGATCATTATCGAAGCTTTTTATGACAGCACGGCCTGGATTCCGGGGCAGTCTCCGGGGGCCGACGAGGCATGTGGCATCGCCACGCTTCTCGAAACAGCGAGGATCCTGAAACAGGTTTCCCCGGGAAGATCGATTCTTCTGGTCGCTACAGACGGCCACGCCCATGCATTGGCCGGAATGCGGGAGCTTATCTGGAGTCTCAGCGAAAGGTCCAAAGATATAAGAAAAACCAAAAAGCGCCTGAGAGACGCCTTAAAAGCATCAAAGAAAACCGTGAAACTGCTGAAAAGCATATCCACGGAGGCCGGGTGGCTGGAGCATGGAAAAGATCCGGCTGAAGGCGTTCAGATGAAAGACGCCCTTCTGGAACAGATAAAAACAGAGGTGGACATCATCTCCCGCCGGTTGATTCAGTTGCGCATGGAGGAGCGGAAAGCGGAAACCGAAAAAACCATCGAAACATTTTCTGAAAGGCGTCTGATTCTGCGGCGCCTGGTCTGGCAGACAAGCTTTTCGGAGCTTACCGATGCGGAACGGAAAGCAGCTTTGGAGATGGTGCCACAAGCGCTCAAGAATCAGAACGCCATATTGTCGGATGCACAAAATCAATCAAAATATCTCCGGGCTGCAACCAACTTCCGCTCCATGGTAAAATCCAAGGAACTGGCTGCCGTCATATCGCTTCATCTTTCCAGTCATGGCGACGGGTTCGGCGCCTTCAACCGGGGGTGGATGTATCCGCTGAAAGCGAGCATCGATAGAGTAAATGCATACAGCGCGCTGGATGACGCAATGAGACACGGCGCAGAATTGGTTGAGAATACATTTCAATTGCCCGGCATGTTTAAAGACACCCTGAGACCCAGTCGGCGGCGGCCCTGGCAAAGCTACTTCCTCGACCGGCCCTATTTGGGAGGCGAAGTCAGCTCTTTGGCCGGATATGTCGGTATTGCGTTTGCCACCGTAAATGACGCCCGTCAGTTCTGGGGCACGCCCTATGACACTCCCGAAACCGTGAATTACGAATATGCCGTTAAACAGGGTAAGTTTGTAGCAGGACTCATACGGCGGTTATCGGATGCCGCTACGCTTCACTCCGGTATTATGCCCAGGGCCGGTTTCGGTACCGTGACCGGAAGAGCCAACTTCCTGAGGTATGGCGAGCTGTTTGCCGATCAACCGGCCCCGGGCAGCATGATTTTGGCGTATCAACACCAGGCGCGTCATTACAGCATGGTGGATGCCATGGGCTATTTCATGATCAAAGGCGTGGCGTGGAAAAAACATGTCTTGCAAAAGGTGATATTGGAAGGCTACCGGTATGATCCGATCACCGGTGAATCCATCTGGGCCATCGACAAGAATAAAACAGGTAAGGACGGCTATCGGGTTAAAATGAATCGGCGATCCATGGAGACCGACCTCATCATGTTTGCCGGCAAACAGACCACGTTGTTTAATCTGCTTGAGCCTCGAAATTTCCGCTACTTGACCAAAGAAAGCCTGATCGACGGTCGCCGGGAAGCGCCTCCCCTGCGCAGGTGGTTCAGCCGTATCGATACCAAGAAATCGATTATTCTCTCAACGTTTCTGGAATCCGGAACCCGTCTAAAAATGACCCTCTCTGATTCCGTGTTCAAGAAAAAATTAATCCTCATCAATGCAACCGAAAACCAGCCCGAGGGGACCGGCTATCTTGTGGATGACTGGCCGTTTATCCATCGAACAGAATACATGGTCGCAAAGGATATGTGGACCTTGTTGAAGCCCCGAATCGCCAACCTGGAAAGCCGTGGCATTTACAACGAGCGCATCCGGAATCTTCAGGAAACAGGGGCCGAAGCACTGAAAAAAGCTGAAACATCGCTTAGCCGGAAACAGTATGATCAATTTTTTGAATCTGCCAAACGCTCCTGGGCACTGGCAAGCCGTGTATATGACCATGTGGAAAAAACGCAAAAAGATGTGCTCTTCGGCGTCCTTTTTTACATTGCGTTGTTTGTTCCCTTCGCTTTTTGTATGGAACGGCTGCTCTTCTGCTACTCCAACATTTACAAACGGATCGTCGCTTTTGCCGTCATTCTCTTGGTGCTGATTGCGGTTATTTACAAGGTGCATCCCGCCTTTCAATTGGCCTACAGCCCCATGGTGGTGATATTGGCCTTCTTCATCATGGGGCTTTCTCTTCTGGTAACCTTGATTATCTTTTTCAGGTTCGAAGAAGAAATGAAACTTCTCCAGCGCCGTGCAAGGCACCTGCGGGCAGAAGAAATGGGCCGGTGGAAAGCGTTTGTTGCATCGTTTTTATTGGGTGTAAGCAATCTGAGGCGACGGAGAATTCGAACGGCTCTTACCTGCGCCACTTTGATTATCCTCACCTTTACCATCATGAGCTTTACCTCGGTCAAGTCCATGCGGCGGCACGCACGAATTCAGTACCAGCCCGATGCAACCTACCAGGGTTTCTTGCTGAAGAACGCGAACTGGAAGAGTCTGCCCCCCGAAGCCCTGGAGGTATTTTCAAATGCTTTCGAAGAGCAGGGTCTGGTGGCCCCGAGGGTCTGGCTTGAATATGAAGACAAAACCCAGGCCACACGAATTCCGGTCCGAAGAAAAGACCGCGTGTTCGAAGCCCAGGGGCTCGTAGGGCTTTCCGCCCGGGAAAGCCGTGTGACCGGGCTTGACCGAATCATCGTGGGGGGACGGTGGTTTAACGACACGGAACGGCACGCCGTGCTGCTGCCGGAATCTTTGGCATCCCATTTCAATATCGATACGCGAAATCCGGGTGGAAGCACCGTCACCCTGTGGGGGGTCCCATATCAAGTCGTCGGTGTCTTTTCAGATCAGAAACTGCAGGCCTTTGAAGATCTGGACGGAGAAACCCTCACACCGGTAATATTTCCCAGTGAGATCTCCATGGAAATAACGGATGTGGAAGTCGAGGCCATGGAATCGGGTGAAGATATTGAGGCGTTCCAAAGCCGATATCAGCATATACCCGCTGATCAGACGCTGATTATCCCCTACCAGACCTTATTGGCGGCCGGTGGAGAATTGAAAGCCGTCGCCATTCGACCCCGAAACAAAACCGATACGCAGCAAACCGCCCAGGAACTTGTCGACCGTTTCGGGCTCGCACTTTTCAGCGGAGAAAAAAACGGTACCTTTTTATATAACGCCAGCGATGCCATGAGTTACAGCGGTGTTCCGAATATCGCCATCCCGCTGGTGATCTCCATATTCATTGTTTTAAACACCATGATCGGAAGCGTGTATGAAAGAAAAAGGGAAATCGGAATATATACTTCAGTCGGGCTTGCACCGTCCCATGTTTCTTTTCTGTTTATCGCGGAAGCCCTGGCATTCGCCGTAATCAGTGTGGTATTGGGTTATCTCTTTGCCCAAACCACTGCCAGGGTTTTCGCCGGCACATCCTTGTGGGCAGGTATTACGGTAAATTACTCCTCTCTTGCCGGAGTCGCGGCAATGGTGCTTGTAATTCTCGTGGTCCTGGTATCGGTCATCTATCCTTCCAAGGTGGCGGCTGAAATCGCCATTCCGGATGTCAACCGCTCGTGGAAACTTCCCGAGGCGGAAAACAATACCATGGAAATCACCCTTCCGTTTTTAATGAAATACAGGGAGCACAAAAGCATCGGGGGGTTTATCTACGATTACCTCCAGGGGCACCAGGATGTTTCCCACGGAATCTTCTCCACCGGCGATATCGATCTCGCATTTGCATGTCCGCTTACCCCGGTAACCCACGAACACGATGTGCCGTGTAACGATGGTTCATGCTGTTCGGATGCTTGTCTGAATTTACACTCGAAAGTCTGGTTGGCCCCGTTTGACTTCGGGATCATGCAAGCTGTGGAGGTCCAATTCTGTCCGGCGGAAGGAGAATCGGGTTTTCTTGAAATTAAAATCCGGCTGACGCGGGAATCCGGTGAAGCCAATGCCTGGCACCGAATCAACAAGGCGTTTTTGAACTCGATAAGAAAGCAACTGCTGGTATGGCGCTCTCTTGACGACGAATCCCATGTACATTATGAGAGACGATTGATGTCCGCTCAGGATAACGCCCGGCCTGCGAGAAGCGAATGAGCAATGGAACAGAGATGACGGATATGACACCGAATGCGGACCGGCCGAATCCGGACTTAAGTAAACCCGAATTCACCGGCCAGGCAATCCGTTTGCGAGCGGTCGTGCTGGGAGTGATTCTTGCCGTAGCCATCTGTGCCCTCACACCACTTAACAATGTTTACCGGCAGTCCACCCTTTTGGGAGGGGGTCACTTTCCGTTGGCTCCCTTTTTCGTTCTTATCTGGCTGACCATTCTCGTTGCCGTGGTTCAAAAGATTTTTCGCCGGTTGTGGTTCACCGGAAAGGAGTTGCTTGTATCCTGGATACTCATGGTGCTTGCATCCGGAATCGCGTATACGGGTCTGGTGCGCGCATTTTTTGTCAACATCACAGCGCCGTACCATTTTGCATCGGTTGAAAATCGCTGGGGCGACGTGCTCCACCCGCTCCTTCCAAAAATCTGGTATCCGCAAAGCAAGGAAGCCATTGAAAGCCTTTACAACGGTTTGATCGGCGGTCGGCAAATGGGATTGCTGGATATCGTAAAGCAGATTCCATGGAATGCCTGGCTCCCCCCCCTTCTGATATGGGGCGGCTTTGTGCTGTTATGCTATTTTCTGATGGTCTGCATCATCAATCTGTTGAGCGGCCAGCCGCTCTATAACGAACGGATGAACTTCCCGCTGCTCCGGGTGCCGGAGTTGATGGGAGACGCCTTGGACAATAATCGAATCGGGCACTTCTTCTTGAATCGATTTCTGTTGGCTGGCATTCTGGTTTCTGCGGTTTTGCATCTCTTCAATGGTCTTAACTTTTATATCCCATCGGTCCCGCAAATCCCCACCCTTGTCCTGGCGGGAAAATATTTTCCCAAACACGGGCTGTTTTCCGGGTTTTATAAACTGAAGATTTACATCTATCCGGCATTCATCGGGTTTGCCTTTCTTGCAGCAAAACAGATCTCTTTTTCCTTCTGGTTCTTTTTCATCCTGGGAGGATTGCTGGTGGGACTGCTCAGTGTCCTCGGCTACAACATTCCGGCTGCGGCTCTGGGTATTACGTTCGGACCGGCGCTTTCCCGACCGGAAGATGCCCAGATGATCGGCGCATACGGCATCTTCTTTCTTTTTCTCTTCTGGCTGGCCCGGCAACACCTGTTTAATGTGGCGAAGCGAGGATTGAGTTTTCGGGATGGCAGTGTGTCGGACTCTGAATGGATTTCCACCCGTATCGGATTCTGGGGGTTTATCATAGGCGGATTCGGCATCGTCTTATGGTGCTGGTATTTCGGCATCCCCTTTCTGTTCTCTTTCCTGGTGGTGGGCGCCTTTTTCATGGTGACACTGGTTGCCATGCGGGTCGTCTGTCAGGGCGGCGTCGCCCTGTTTACCCTGACAGCAGCCCCCATTGACGGTCTTCTTGCCTTTTTTGGCCCAAAATTCTTTACCAACATGGGCCTCCTCGGGGCAGCGGTCAGTCAAAAAATGCTTTTTTTGGATCTGCGGGAATCCCTCATGCCCTCCCTGCTCCACGCCAGCAAGCTGACCCATGGCATGAAGAACCGGCGAATGGTTTTCGGAGGCGTGCTCATCACCCTTTTTGCAGCAGTGGTCGTATCTATTTTGGCCATGATGATCCTTTGCTATAAATTCGGTATTCGAGAACTCGGTCTGGACTGGGCGACTCGAACCACCGTTGCCATGTATGACAATGTCTATAACCTCATTGAAACCCCTGTTAAACCCGGCCGCTGGGTGTTGACCTTTATCGGGATCGGGGCCTTGGTCATGCTGATTTTATCCATCTGTTACCATCGATTTTATTGGTGGCCCATCCATCCCATCGGGTACTTAACCGCATACAGTTGGTCCATGCAGGTGCTTTGGTTCAGTTTTTTTGCGGGATGGATCTGCAATGCATTGTGCATGAGGTACGGAGGGGTGGTATTATTTAAACGGCTACGGTTTTTCTTTGTGGGTTTAATCATAGGCGATTTTCTAATGGGAGGCGGCTGGGCCATCGTGGGACTGTTCAGCTATGCCAGCTACCAGGTATTGCCGAGTTAATAGCATAGGGCATAGCGCATGGGGCATAGAGCAAGTAAATTATTGCCCATCGCACACAACGCTCTTCTCTTTGCTCTCTGCCGGGGGTTGTGCTGAAAATTTTGCGAATCTCAAGTCATAACGCATAACATTAAACTTTGAACTCTGAACCCAGAACTCTGAACTTTGAACGTGGAACTCAGAACGCTGAACCCGGAACTTAACCATGTATGAAGATAAAGAACTCCAGGAGTACAGAGATCTCTTAACCGCACCGGATCACTTTGAGGAAGGGTTTGACTGGAAAACCATCGTGGG
>DUZK01000032.1 GCA_013349495.1 Deltaproteobacteria bacterium | reverse complement strand
TATTGATCTGTCAGATCACTAAGTTTCGGTCATTGAAATTTTGAATTTTGAATTTATTTGGAATTTGCTTGCCCGCCGTTTTTCTGGCGGGGTGCTTGTATATTGGTATTTTGCCATAAAATGATACCCATCTTTTTTCCAAATACCTATCTGTCTCAACGGGTGTTGAAACCGGTTTCAACACTTTTCGGAAAAATCTCTATATATCAGCCGTTTGACAATTTATTCCCCGCTGATTTGGAGGAATCGTCCCGATCCGGAAAGATAGAAATCCGGATACCCATTATGGATAACGACAAAAAGCTTAAAGCCATCTTGAAAGAATATCGAACCTGGGCCGATCTTCACCATATATCGCAACGAGAATACTATAAGATTATCCGCGGTTTGACTTTATCGACTCAGGATCCCAAGAGTTCGCAGATCCGTCAGGAAATCAGAGATCGCATGTCCGGTGAAAATGAACGCGACACATTAACGCCGCCGGATAATGCCCGTATTTTTTTAGCACTGGCTCAAGAATTCGATATGGCGCAAGCCGGCCTTTCCAAAGACATCGATAGGTTTCAAGACATGCAGCAACAACTCTTTAAGAATTTGAAGGGCGATGAATTCGAAGGGACGGAATCATTTTCAAGCGCTGATTCATCTCAACCGGATTCTCATGACTACATGACTTCGGAAAGATTATCCGCCTGGAGCCATTTGCTGTGCCATGATATCCGGATCCCATGCGTGTTTATCACCACCAGCAGATCGGCATTTCAGATGGTTTCGGAAAAAGCCGGATTGATTCGCACGATATCCGGATTCGACGGACGTCCGGTAGATATCGCCAACAAAGAAAAACCGTTCGATTGGCGCCGGGGGCTTACGGATTATCTTGATCAAATAACACAAACAGACGAGGAATCGCTCCCGGCTCAACCCTTTGAAAAAGCAGATGCTCCTGTTGCCGGAAGGGAATACAGTGCCCGATTGACCTTATCCCTTGTACCGAATCAATCACCGGCCAAGGTCTTCGGCAAGCTGATCCATTCGCCCATTATAGAAACCACAGCCACCGATGAAGCGTCATGTCGAAATACGGTATTGGCTTTTATTGAGTTGTCCGTCCATTTAACTTAACCCGAACAAGCCGGCAATCCTTGTGGAACAATGATTACGGACCAAAGACTTGACCGTGCCGTTTTTGGATCATTATTGAGAGTCGATTGTTAAAAAAACGATATAGGGGCTTGACTCACCCCATCAATTGGTATAATGACTTTGCCCGATATTGAAAAAAAATGGTTTGATTTCACCATAATGAATCCCATATAGAAAGGAGACTAATTCAATGGCTTTTGTTCCAACAGTTGATGAAGAAAAATGCGAAGGCTGTGAAGAATGTGTGGATGTCTGCCCAGTGGAAGTGTTTGAAATGGTAGACGGCAAATCATCCCCGGTAAATGCGGAAGAATGTCTTGGATGTGAAAGCTGTGTTGAAGTTTGTGAACCCGGCGCCATCACTGTCGAGGAAACTTAATCAGAGCCGACCACGGTTTATTCCCTGGTCTCTCTCATCACTTCGAAACGAGGCCAGGGGATATCCAACCAACCACCCCCTAAAGATGTTCATCCCTAAGATCGTAAGGATTGACACAAGTCCGAATCAGTGCTCATCGGTCGGTATCCGGATGGATAGGACCGGATGTGGAGACATCCGTATGACTTTTTCGGTGACCGAGCCGAACATGAACTTTCGCCAACCCGTCAACCCGTGTGTGGCAATTACTATTAAATCGACCGTTTCATCGGTGGCCAGCCGGACGATTTGAGTTGCGGGATCACCATAGACGACTTTGGATCGCTGGTTTACCTCTTGGGATACCCTTTTCTTGGAAATTCGAGCCATTGATTTCTCTGCCGATGCCTCCATCTCTTTTTCATACAGCGGAAGATTGAAGCTGGTGGGATCGTCATGGATGGGAATGACCGGAATCGGCGTTACCACATGGGCAAGAATCAATTCTGCAGAAAAATGAAGGGCCATCTCACCGGCAACTTTTAAAGCCTCATAAGACGGTTCACTGAAGTCGGTGGGCCAGAGTATTTTCGTTATGGGCAACATTTCAGTTCCTCCTTATGTGAAAATACCGTTGGGCGCAAAGTGACGCGAACTTGAATAAATGTTGTCGATTGTTAAAGAAGCTTCAGTTATTTCTATAAAGAAACTCGAAATTTGAAACTGGATAAAAACGGATTGGATCTATTTAAAATTGACAGAATACATTTAAAATTTTCAGGGCTCCGTCTTCTTTCATCTTTCAATCTCCCTCCACACATCTAATTTGAAAAACCCATCATTTTCGGTAGCCACAACACAAGATCCGGCATATATGTCATTACAAACAACACCCCGATTTGAATTGCTAAAAAGGGTAGTACCGCTTTAGAAACATAGATAATATCCTTTGGAGGAGAGGGGAAATCTCAGTTCTCCAAAAACAAGGTCCATCCCCAGGCACTATTTAATAAGGCTGGGCAGGAAAAGGACAACCTTGGGGAAAGACAGCAGGATGAGACAACAAATCCACAGGGCGATCAGGTAAGGCCATACCCCCCTGAAAATATCCATTACCGGTATATCCTTGTCCACGGCGTACACTACGTAAACATTGGCACCCACAGGTGGTGTCAGCACGCCCATCCCCAGGGCCAGCGTCATGATAACCCCGAACCATGTCCCGTCGAAGCCCAGACGAATTGCCGCTGGGTAAAAAATGGGTATTGTAAGCAAAACCATAGCCAGGGCGTCGACAAAGCAGCCCATTACCATGAGGATAAGAAGAATGCCAATCATGATCGCACTGGGCGGCAGAGGAAGTGTTACCACCCAGTCTGCCACAATCATGGGAAGGCGTGTCAGACCAAGAAACTCCCCAAAGATGGCTGCCGCACCCACCAGGAACATGACCATGGTCGCTGTGCGGACTGTGTCTTTCAGGGAGTCCACAAAGCCCTGCCAGGTGAGCGCCCGCCTGGCCAGCACCACTACCAGCGTGGCAAAACAGCCCACCGACCCGGCCTCCGTGCCCGTGAATAACCCGGCCAGCAGCCCCCCAATCACAGCCACAAAGATTATTATGACCTCTATCCCCCCTTTAGCCAGCGCCTTCATCCTTTCTTTCCAGGGAAACCACGGACCGGGCGGTGCCTTTTCCGGGTGGCGGGCTACCACCAGGTAAGTGGCACCCATGAAAAGCGCCATCAGAAGCAGGCCGGGAAAGATACCGGCAATGAAAAGCTTAGCCACGCTCTCTGCCGTGATACTGGCATAGACGATGAAAATGACGCTGGGCGGAATCAACACCCCCAGGATACCCGAGGCCGCGATATTAGCTGTGGCCAGAGAGCGATCGTAACCCCGTTTCTTCATCTCGGGTAATGCCAGAACCGCGAACGTCGCCGAAGTAGCCGTCGTAGAACCGCAAATGGCGCCGAAAGCGGCGCAGGCCAGGGTGGTAGCCATGGCCAGGCCACCCTTCAGCCGGCCCACCAGTTTGTATGCGGCTTCGTACAGATGCTCGCTGATGCCGGAGTGGTAGCCGATGTAGCCCATCCAGGTGAAAAGGGGAACAACCACCAGAGCATAGTTGGCAAAAGTCCCGTACATAGTCGAGGCCGCAGTACCCAACGCGGCCGCCGGACCCTTAATCCAGGCAATGCCGGCCATGCCCAGCACCAGCATCACGAAAGCCACAGGCATGCGGGCAAGAAGAAGCACAATCATGACAATCATGGCTATGACACCTATCGACTCACGCTCCATCTGCACCTCCTTTTCGAATCACAATCACAGCCTGGATCACGTCCCTGACGAGTACCACGCATGTTAGTGCCAGCGACAAGGCAATCAAGTACATAAAAGGATGCCTGGGAATTTCCAAAACGCCCGTCACCCACCCGTATCTGAAATTTCGAATGGCCATTTCGACCATTCCCTCAGTGAGCCAGATAGTAAAGCCAAGGGCAATGACACCGTTAACCAGGTCAAAGACAGCCTGCACTCGGGGCCGAAAGCGGTCCACCACGATACCCACCGAGACATGTCCTCTGACAAACGTAAGGTAACCGATTCCCATGCTCAGTATCACAGCCGCTACCAGTTCTACAACCTCGTGGGTGCCAGGAACCGGCTCGCCGACAGCTTGATACCTAATAACATCAGTTACCACAAGCGCCATACACGCCACAATGGCGAACATGGAAACCCAGGCCATCTTCTCTGTGATAAACCGCAGCACTTTTTCGAAAGCATTCATCCGGCCCTCCTGTGTCTTTTGTTGTGAGCAGCCAATCAGGTTTTCCCTCAAAAGTGTCGGGGTACCACGGTTTTCTCCCCGGGGTACCCCGACTTCCTTACCGTATATTGACCGACATCACGCCAAATCCATGTTGATTATCCTATTTTTTCCCAGGGGGTGGCACCGGTTTAGTTGGCCAGCTGTGTGTCCAGGTAGAATACGGGGGTGTCGTGTTATAGTACTTATCCAGTTCGAGGAATTTGTTCCATACTGCCTTCTTCTTGGCGTCACCGCCAATCCATTTGTCGATGAGACCAGCTGTTGCGGCAACCCATTTAGCATATTCAGTCGGATTCTCTGCGCGCAGGTCATAGTAGCTGAAGCCCTCAAGGCCTTTCATGTACTCTAACCCATCTGCCTCACCCCATGTTCTCAACTGGCCGTAGTATGCTGGATAGGCAGCGTTGACCTGGTCAAAGATAGTCCTCACCTTTGCCGGCAAGCGATCATAGGCATCCTTGTTCATTACCTTGAAGAACACGAAGTGGTAGCTGAATGGCGCGAAGGTAACATGCCGCACATATGCACCCAGACCGAAGCCCTTGGGCGTGTCGGTGGGACAGAGGATGCCATCGATCAGTTTGGCCTCAAACCGCTCGAGTGCCACACTCATGGGGGCGAACAGAGTTTTTGCTCCCAAAGCTTCAATACACTCCACAGATGCGGGGTTGGCCGCTCTGATGGTCTTGCCTGAAAAGTCAGCCAGCGTTCGAACGTCTTTACCTGGCGTCATAAGGAAGTAGCCCGGTCCAGTGGACCAGAAATGCATCAGCTTCATTTTTGTGCGGTCGAATTGTGCCTGCAGCTCGGGCATCTGTTCATGAAGTGCCTGTATTGTCAACGACATCGTGTAAGCGTTCCTTCTGTAAGCTTCGCCTGGGTACTGGGGACCAGCCCACATGGGAAAAACGCCAGGACTATAGCCCGGACCGCTTGTCCCGACATCGTAAGTTCCGGCCTCAATACCGTCCAATAGCTTCGCTGGATGCACGCCATAGAACTCGGTCCACACGATCTCATAGTCGGTCTCGGCCTTAACACGGTCCGCTATGGTCTTCATCCAGGTCTTGTGCCCGATTGCGGCCTGGAAGTCGCCAGCCGGCCAGAAAGTGGCGAAATCGAGTTGGATCCTCGTTTGAGCACTAGCGGGCGCAGACCAGGCCAGAACAACCATGCTCACAGCCAGCACTAGTGCTAACACGATTGGGGATACTTTCTTCATTTTTCTCCTCCTTTTGTATGGTTTAGAGCTGTCTGAAATTGCCTCTACCGGAGCCCGTCCCGGTGACAAATTCTCCGTTTTCACCCCCTTTCAGCCACCAGATCGTTTTATGTATTTGCTGATAAGTGTAACATCGGGCTTAACTTTCCCACCGTAACTGGAAATTGCGACTTATAAGTTAAGTTTCGTTGTACGGTTACAATTCCCTAAAAATGCATCCCAAAGGGGGGATATGAGCAGCGTTATTAATAGCTTGTCAACTGCTTGAGCTTCTCATCCCAGAACTTCTTATGATCTTCTCTCCAATTCGGACCTCTAAAATTCATCCTTTCTTCAAAAAAAGGGCCGAGTCTTTCGAACCACCTGACCCACGGGTTCTTCTTTTTCTCTCTGGCATCAATAACATCTGCGACAAACACATCAATCTGTGCTATTTCTTCCTTAGGAACATAGTAGGAAGCTCCCTCTTCTGCGGATTTCTTCAAGGTCTCTTCGTTCAAGGCATGGGCGGTGAGCATGAGAGCAGGAATGTGTTTTTCTTTTGCAATCCGGAGAAGTTCGAATCCATTAACGCCCATAATGTCAAGAACCGCAACGTCGTAGCTATATGTTTCAAGAAGCTCTTTTGCTTCCTCGAATGTAGATGCACGATCAATCATACAGATGCTCAGAAGGTCAGTCAAAGAATCAAGAATGTCGGGTTCGTCATCAACTATCAGCACCCTTTTCCCTCGAAGCAGTTTTTCTGTTTGCATTTCCCAACCCTCCTTTGAAGAATTTCCTCACTCTTTTAGCTGCCATGTTTACCCCCCTTATCCCTCTAAAAGGTTGACGAATTGGGAAACCACCCCTTTGCTCGGGAGATTGCCCCGCTACTCAGCACCGGCTTTTCGAGCATTAAAAATTTTCCAAACGCTCGGGCTTCGGGTGTCAGACGGAATTTCGAAGCAGGTTCAAAAAATCTTATCGCGTACCCGATCGTCGTGCTTCAGCCTCTCTTGAATGCCCTTGCCGATCTGATAGGTCCTGTCAAATTCCTTCCAAAAATCCTTGTACCCCTCCTTCCATCCCGGTCCGAATCGCTCGTCGAAATAATCACCCAATTTGGCAAACAGCAATTTCCAGGGAGGCTCCCCTCGCATATCTTACGGAGTGCATCTTGATAATTATTGGCGGTGTCTACTCGGGTGTCATCTAAAATATCCTTTATGCTATCCAGGACATCCATTTCATCATCCACGGCCAGGATATATTTACCCTTGATATAAGACCCCCTTGTCATGCGCTTGGTATCCTTTCTCCATCCTAAAGCAGAACAGATACGGTCCTACCAATCCAATCAAGTCCAACATCAGCATGCACGCGGTTTTACTGTATGCATATCAGGTTATCATCGAAAAGACACTTTCGTCAATACAAATTGAGGCGGCGCGTTTTAAGACGGGCCCATCTAAAGATCAGTTTTCGGTGAATATGCAAACAGGAGCCGGATGTCACCCGCTCCAGCTTCACCGAGAACTACTGACAAGATATTGTCTCAGTTGACATTCGCACACATTTAATTTTATTCTAACTAACCAAAAACTTTTTATCTTTATCGACCCGTATACTAAAACTAGATCCATGAACGATATCGATACGATTCTCGAACGGCTGCGCCAGAATGAAGAGATCACCAAAAAATTTCACGAGATTGAAACCCGGATTCTGTCCATTGTTAATTTCAGAGATCTTTTTGAAGTTTTGCTGGTTTTGATCAAAGAAAAATTTAATGTGCCATACGTCTGGCTTTCAATGATCGATCAAAGCGAAGTGTCCAGCCTCATACAGTCATTGGAAACCTCGGAATCCCTCAAAGAAAAGATAAACATCATTGCCAGAGAAGATTTTCTGAATCTGATCGACCGCAGATTGGACCCCCTGCTGGCAAACCATGACATGGAACCGTTTAAAGAACTGCTGCCGAAAAACCAGAACTATTTCATTAAATCCATCGCCGTTGCCCCCATATCATTGGATGGTGAGATCATCGGCAGCCTGAATCAAGCCGATTTTTCCCGTTCCCGTTTTCAACCGGGAATAGATACCAGCCGGTTAGAGCAACTGGCTGTTAAGGTGTCCCTTTGTCTGTCCAATGTGACGGCCCATGAAAAATTGAAATTTCTCGCATTTCACGACCCATTGACCGGCTTGCTCAACCGCAGGGTTATGGAAACGGTACTGAAACGTGAATTCAACCGTTCGCGGCGGTACGCCGGTATTCTATCGGTGGTATTTCTCGATCTGGATGATTTTAAGGGGATTAACGACCGATATGGTCACGACCGTGGAGACGATGTGTTAAAGCATGTGGCGAAAAATCTGTTGGATATGAGCCGAGATTCCGATGTGGTGGCCCGGTTTGCCGGAGACGAGTTTGTCTATATTCTCCCTGAAACATCGCCGGCGAACGCTGAAAATCTGATGAGCCGAATCAGAGACCATCTTAAAGCCCATCCGTTGGAAGTCGAAGATACACTGATTCCCGTCTCCATCAGCTTCGGTGTGGCAACGACAGAAGATGACCGTATAGAAACAGCGGATCAGCTTTTAAAGAAGGCAGATGAAATGCTCTATACGTCTAAGAAATTGAAAAAAGCGCACATGTAAACAGAAAACCGGAAATCATGGAGAATTTCACACAAAAAGCCCTGCCTAAAATCGGCAGGGCTTTTCAACACATATCAAAAAATCAATATCCGGTTAGGAGTTAGGAAAGAGTCGGCCTAGTCAGAGGGCTGCTTTTCTTCTTTTTCAGATGCAGTATCTTCGGATTCTTCAGGTTCCGACGTCTCCGGATGTTCGGTTGCCGCATCTTCGGCTTTTGCCTCGATTTTCTCCTTTGACTCGGGAGCCTTCTCCGGTTTCTCCTCTACAGCCGGGCTTGGCGGTGCCTCGACCTTTTTATCGGCTGGGGCTGCTTTCTTCTTTTTCGTTTTTTTCTTCTTCACCGGCTGATCATCAATCAACTCGATAAGAGAAACCGGAGCAGCATCTCCGGGTCGTCGCCCCAATCGCACAATTCGGGTGTATCCGCCCGGCTTTGCGCCAAACCGGTCTTGCGCTTCTTCAAATAATTTATGGACCACATCTTTTTCCCGAACAATAGCCAGGGCTTGTCTGCGGGCATGAAGATTCCCTCTTTTGGCCAAAGTAATCAGGTTATCGGCCCACCGTCTGAGTTCCTTGGCTTTCCTGTCTGTTGTTCGGATTCGGTCATACTTGAACAAAGAGGTGACCATATTGCGGAACATGGCGCTCCTGTGACTGCTCGTTCGGTTCAGTTTCAATCCGGCTTTTAGATGTCTCATGGATCCGATTAAACTCCTTCCTCTTCCTCAGGCGCATCAAATCCGTTTAATTTCATGCCCAGGGAAAGCCCCATTTCAGACAATACCTCTTTGATTTCGTTTAGCGATTTTCTGCCGAAATTTTTGGTTTTTAACATTTCTGCTTCCGTCTTGCTCACCAGTTGAAAAATCTTGTTGATATTGGCATTCTTCAGGCAGTTCGCGCTACGAACCGAAAGTTCGAGTTCCTCGACATTTCGATAAAGGTTCTCGTTATATTGGGGTTTATCATGTTGATCCGCCGCCTTTTCCGGTTCCGGTTCGACTTCCTCATCAAAGTTAATAAAAATATTCATCTGTTCTTTTAAGATCTTCGCACCGTATGCTACCGCCTCTTCCGGCCGGATACTGCCGTCGGTCCAAACCTCAAGAGTGAGTTTATCGTAATCGGTTCTTTGACCCACACGCGCATTTCCCAGCACATAGTTCACCCGTTTAATGGGTGAAAACACCGCATCAATGGGTATGGTGCCGACGGGGGCTTCTTCATCCTGGTTCGCTTCCGCCAGAGAATACCCCTTTCCCACATTGACCGTCATGGTCATTTTCAGTTTGGCTTTCTCGGAAAGGGTGGCAATATGGTGATCCGGGTTTAATATTTCGCATCGGGCTTCATTGCTGATGATATCCCCAGCGGTAACCTCGCCCTCCCCGCTTGCTTCAATACGAATCGTCTTCGGGGTCGCGTCGGCAACTCTGAAGCGCACCTCTTTCAGGTTCAGAATAATTTCGCACACATCCTCTAAAACACCTGGGATTGCGCTGAATTCGTGCATAACCCCTTCGATTTTAATTGAGGTGATGGCTGCACCGTACAGGGATGAAATGATGATTCTTCTTAATGAGTTCCCGATGGTGATACCAAAGCCTCTTTCCAGTGGCTCGCACACGAATTTACCATAGGTATTCTTGCCGGACACCTGGATCTTCTCTGGCTTAATCAAATCCTGCCAGTGGATAAACATGAGCTCATTCGATGACATTTCTTATCTCCAAAGCATTATTTAGGCCATGGTTATAGTGTTGCATTAATTTTTACGCCGTAGAGTTACTTGGAGTAAAGTTCCACGATCAGTTGTTCTTGGATCGGCATGGTAATATCTTCCCGCATGGGGAATGATTTGATCACACCTTTGTAATTATCCTTTTCCAAGTCGAGCCACTGCGGCAGTCCTCTTCGGACCACAGCTTCAAGTGCATCTTCGATGGATTTGAGGCTGCGGCTTTTTTCCCGGACTTCCACAACGTCATCGACACCGATTTGATAGGAAGGAATGTTCACCCGCTTACCATTTACGAGAAAGTGGCTGTGCAGTACAAAATGGCGGCCCTGGGCACGAGAGTTCACAAAGCCGAGTCGATAGACCACATTATCGAGTCGACGCTCCAGCAGAACCAGCAGATTTGTCCCGGTAATCCCTTTTTGACTATCCGCGCGCTTGAAAAAAAGGCGGAATTGTTTTTCAGAGAGGCCGTACATCCGTTTCACTTTCTGCTTCTCCCGCAACTGGATGCCGTAATCGGATACTTTTCCCCTACGCCCCTGTCCATGTTGCCCCGGCGGATATCCCCGCCGGTCGAATGCACATTTATCTGAATAGCAGCGATCACCTTTTAAAAAGAGCTTCATGTTTTCTCGCCGGCATATTCTACAAACTGAACCCGTATATCTTGCCAAAACTACCTCCTTTAGACCCTGCGCCGTTTTGGGGGTCGGCAGCCGTTGTGCGGAATGGGCGTGACGTCTTTGATCATCACCACATTGAATCCTGCACCTTGAAGTGCGCGAAGGGCCGATTCGCGGCCTGAGCCTGGTCCCTTAACGTAAACTTCCACACTCCTCATACCGTGTTCCATTGCCTTCTTGGAGGCGTCTTCGGCTGCGAGCTGGGCTGCAAACGGGGTGCTTTTTCTGGATCCCTTAAAACCTTGAACGCCGGAACTGGACCAGGCGACGACATTACCGGCAGAGTCTGTAATCGTAACAATAGTGTTATTAAACGTCGACTGGATATGCACCACACCGTTTGGTATATTCTTCTTTTCTTTCTTTTTGGTACGTGTTCTTCTTGGCATAAATGATTTCCCGTATTTAACCGTTAGAAATTATCTCTACTTCTTCTTAGCGCCACCTTTCTTCTTAACGGCCGCGCGTTTGGGTCCTTTTCGAGTTCGCGCATTGGTGCTGGTTCTTTGACCATGCACAGGAAGCGATCGTCGATGACGCAAGCCGCGGTAAGAACCCAGGTCCATCAACCGTTTAATATTCATGGAGACCTCGGAACGAAGTTCGCCCTCCACTTTGTACTCATTGTCGATGACCTGCCGAATGCTGTTCACCTCGGACTCAGATAGATCATCGGTTTTTTTATTCGGATCGATATCCAATTTTCCAAGAATTCGATTGGATGAAGAACGTCCAATTCCGAGAATATAAGTCAGACCGATCTCGATCCGTTTGTTCTTTGGTAAATCGACCCCTGCGATTCTTGCCACGGTTATCCTCCTCTATCCCTGCCGCTGCTTATGCCGACTGTTTTCGCAGATTACCCGAACCACTCCTTTTCTGCGAATAATTTTACATTTGGGACACATTTTTTTTACCGATGGTCTAACTTTCATCTATAAGACCCTTTCCCTTTTTTCATCCGGTTTATGCCGAGCGGCGCCTGCCGGTTATTTCGATCGATAGGTAATTCTCCCCCGTGTCAGGTCATAGGGAGAAAGCTCCACCGTGACGGTATCCCCCGGTAATATCTTGATAAAATGCATGCGCATCTTACCGGAAATGTGCGCCAAGATGGTATGCTTGTTTTCCAACTCAACCTTAAACATGGCATTGGGAAGTGTTTCAACAACCTTCCCCTCCACTTTAATCGCTTCTTCTTTTGCCATCCGCTATCCCTTCCACTCACTTCCGGTAAAAAATTCCGCTGAATCGCTAACAGGTTAATATCGGCCTTTCATTCGGGCGCCGCCTTTTTTCAGGAATCCTTCATAATGCCGGGTCAACATGTGGGATTCGATCTGGGCTACGGTATCAATGGCGACGCCTACCACGATCAAGAGTGCAGTCCCTCCGAAATAAAAGGGCACGTTAAACTTGGAGATCAAAATGGACGGCAGCACACATACGGTCGAAACATAGATGGCGCCACCCAGCGTGATGCGGGTCAATACCCGATCAATGTAATCCGCCGTGCGTTTACCCGGGCGAATCCCCGGAATATATCCGCCATGCTTTTTCATATTGTCGGCAACATCCACCGGATTGAACGTTACCGCAGTATAGAAGTAACAGAAGAAGAAAATAAACCCAACATACAAGAGTTCATAAACAGCATTGCCTGGTCGCATGGCCGCAGCAACTCCCTGCATCCACGGCACTTTGATGAAACTGGCCACGGTGGCCGGAAACATAATGATGGACGATGCAAAGATGGCCGGAATAACACCGGCCGTATTGATCTTCAACGGCAGATGCGTACTCTGACCGCCGTACATCTTCCTGCCTACCACACGTTTGGCGTACTGAACCGGAATCCGGCGCTGCCCCTGTTCGACAAAAATGATAAAACCAACCACAGCCACCATAAAGACGATAAGGATGAGGATGAGAAATATGCCCATCTCTCCGGTGGACAGCAACCGAAAAGTGTTTCCCACGGCTTGCGGCATGCGGGCAACGATACCGGCGAATATAATCAGCGAGATCCCGTTTCCGATACCCCGCTCGGTGATTTGTTCACCCAGCCACATAATGAATGCGGTTCCGGCTGTGAGTGTTATAACGGTCATGATTCTGAACTCCCACCCGGGAGTGATCACAATGGGTGCGCCTCCGGGGGAGGTCATGCTTTCAAGCCCCACACTGATACCGAATCCCTGTATGATGCTGAGGACCACGGTTCCGTACCGGGTATACTGGGTGATCTTTTTTCTTCCCTGCTCCCCCTCTTTTGATAATCGCTCAAGGTGCGGGATCACAACCGTCAACAACTGCAAGATAATAGAAGCACTGATATACGGCATGATCCCCAATGCAAATACGGAAAGCCTCTCCAGCGCCCCTCCTGAAAACATATCAAAGAGGCCCAAAATCGTTCCCTTTGCCCGGGCAAAAAAGGATGCAAGGGCTACCGCATCGATACCCGGTGCGGGGACGTGAACGCCTATTCGATAAACCGCCAGTAAACCTAACGTATAGAGAACTCTACGTTTGAGTTCAGGGATCTTGAATATATTCTGGAAGCCGCCGCCGATCATTATATAACCTCTACTGTTCCGCCTGCTCCTTCAATTTTTTCCCGGGCGCCTTTACTGGTCCGGTTGACCTTAATCGTCAGTGGAATGCTGATATCCCCCTTGCCCAACAGTACGATACCGTCATTCTTGCCGCGTACCAGTCCCTCCTGGATCAGTGCCCCCTTGTCCACAAGGCTGCCGCTTTCAAATCTCGACAGATCCCGGATGTTGATCTCCGCAAAGTGCTTTTTGAAGATATTCGTAAAGCCGCGCTTGGGCAGACGCCGATGGATCGGCATTTGACCGCCTTCAAAGCCGGGACGAACGCCCCCGCCGGAGCGGCTATTGTGGCCTTTCGAGCCTCTGCCGGCGGTTTTTCCGGTCCCGGATCCAACACCCCGTCCCAGTCGCTTGCGAGCGCTGCGGGACCCCTTGGCCGGCGATAGTTCATTGAGTTTCATTTCTTCTCCTCAGCCGTCACAAGATGAGATACTTTCTGAACCATTCCGCGAACAGCGGGTGTGTCTTTAAGTTCCACGGTTCGGTTCATTTTGGTTAATCCCATACCGCGAAGCACTTTTCGATGCTTTTCCGGTCTGCCGATCATGCTCTTCACAAGTGTAATTCTCAACGTTCCACTCATTGACATTCCCCTCGATTACAATTCATCCACTGAAATTTTCCGTCGAGCAGCAACCTGCTCCCGGCTTTGAAGCTGCTGAAGCCCCTGAATGGACGCTTTTACCAGATTATGGGGATTGTGCGAGCCCAAGCATTTGGTGAGTATGTTCTGCACCCCCGCTGCTTCCAATACCGCGCGCACAGCTCCGCCTGCGATAACACCGGTACCTTTTGAGGCGGGTTTCAGCAACACACGGCCGGCACCAAATTTTCCGATGACTTCAAAGGGAATGGTGCCCTCCACCAAAGGCACACTGACCATATTCTTTTTAGCCTTTTCAACACCTTTGCGAATGGCTTCAGGAACCTCTCCGGCTTTCCCAAGTCCAAAGCCCACATTTCCTTCACCGTCTCCGACGACAACGATGGCACTGAAGCTGAACCGCCGACCGCCTTTCACGACTTTGGCCACCCGGTTGATATGAACCACCTTATCGATAAATTGATTCTCTTCCGCGTCCTTTTTAAACAAAGGCTTCCTCCTTCGCCTGTCGTTAAAGTTAAAAAATCAATCCGGCTTCGCGTGCGCCTTCTGATACGGCTCTGACACGTCCGTGGTATAGGAATCCGTTTCGATCAAATACGACCGATTGTATGCCCTTTTCAACGGCCCGCTCTCCCACGAGCTTTCCAACAAATCGTGCCATGGCCACATTGTTCTTAAGATCGTTTTGTTCCTTGGAAGTCTTCTCCAGGCTGCTCGCCGCGATCAATGTGTGTCCGGATATATCATCAACGATCTGCGCATAGATGTGCCTTGAACTCCTAAACACACTCAGTCGGGGGCGCTCCGGAGTCCCCGACAGTTTTTTCCGAATTCGCCTCTTCCGTTTTAATCGTGACTCTCTTTTTATGGCTGTTGTACTCATGTTGTCCTATCCCCAATGAACAATTCCAATTTGCGATTTCCGATTTTCGAATTACGATCAGCGTTGCTTGTTTTCCGTTCTATAAATCGTAAATCGAAACTCGAAACTCGCAAATCTACTTGGTTCCTGTTTTTCCTGCTTTTTTACGGATAGTTTCTTCCGCGTATTTAATGCCTTTTCCTTTATACGGTTCAGGCGGGCGCAACCTTCGGATGGCGGCGGCAGTTTGCCCCAGCGTCTCTTTATTGATACAGGACAGCTTTATCACATTGTTTCTTTCAACGGCAGCGGCTACCCCCTCCGGTAAATCAAAGTTGATGGGATGGGAATATCCGATATGAAAAACGATTTGCTTTCCACTCAACTCGGCCCGATATCCGATGCCGTTGATCTCTAATACCCGCTCAAACCCTTGATTCACACCGGTTATCATGTTTGATACCAGGCTTCGGGTAAGCCCTTGCAGTGCAAAACCTTGCCGATCCGCCTTAGGTGTGATGACTTTGACCTCCCCGCCCTCTATCTTTAATTCCACTTCAGGATGGATCTCCCGAGCAAGCCTGCCTTTTCCGCCTTCCACTATAAGCACTCGGTCCGTATATGTCAGTTTTGTCTTTTCCGGTATTGTTATCGGTTTCTTGCCTACTCGAGACATGTGATACTCCTTATGTTACCAAATCGTGCAGAGGAGTTCTCCCCCCACTTTTTCCTTTCTGGCTTGTCGATCGGACATGATGCCTTTGGAGGTGGACAAGACGGCAATCCCTGTTCCGTTGTATACGGGTTTTATGTTATTAGACTTCACGTAAACCCTTCGACTCGGTTTGCTCTCACGCTTTAAGCGATAAATGGCGCTCTCCTGGTCGGATCCATATTTCAGGTAGACCCGCAACATCCCCTGTTTGTCATCTTTGATGAATTTGTAGTTTCGAATGTAACCTTCATTTTTTAATACTTTTGCGATTTCCACTTTCATCTTTGACCCCGGAATATCTACGCTGTTAAATTTCGCCTTTCCGGCATTTCGGATTCGGGTCATCATATCCGCTATCGGATCAGTTATCGGCATAGCCATCTCCTATACTGCTTGATACTTGAAATTTGATACTTGAAACTCGAAACCCGTTACTAACGGATAATTTTCCTCTTAATAGATTTTCTCTTCGATCCAGTTTCAAGTTTCATCGATTAAACATGTAATTATGATCGATTCCCTCTACCAGCTCGATTTAATCACGCCGGGGAGCCTGCCTTCGGATGCCAAATTGCGAAAACAGATGCGACAGATTCCAAATTTTCTTAAAAAACCACGGGGTCGCCCACAGATCGGACAACGATTATATTGTCTGACCTTAAATTTCGGGTTTTTTGCCGCTTTAATTTGAAGCGCTTTCTTTGCCAAATCTTCCTCCTTTAACTAAAATGGATCGCTTCCGTTCATATGGACTAATCATCAATTCCGAAATGGCATCCCCATCAATCTGAGAAGCTCTTTTCCTTCCTCATCTGTTTCCGCTGTGGTCACAACGGTGATATTCATGCCTTTGATCTTATCGATCTTATCATAATCGATTTCAGGAAAAATGATGTGCTCTTTAATCCCCAATGAATAATTGCCATGGCCGTCCATGGCCTTGCCCGACACACCTCTGAAATCGCGAACCCGTGGAAGCGCAATATTCAATAGCTTGTTGACAAAATCGTACATGCGATTCCGGCGCAGGGTAACCATGCACCCGATGGGCATTCCGGTCCGGAGTTTGAAAGCGGCTATCGATTTCTTGGCTCGGGTAATGACCGGTTTCTGTCCTGAGATGAGTTTGAGTTCTTCAGCGGCGGAGTCCAAAATCTTGATGTTTTGAATGGCTTCCCCCAATCCCATATTTAAAATGACCTTGTCCAGTTTCGGAACCTGCATCCGGTTCTTGTACTGAAAGGTTTCTGTCAGTTGAGGAACAATTTCATTTTCATAATAGTCTTTTAACGTTGACATGGTTCTCCTCGTTTACAAGGGTCAAGCCTATTAGTCTATAATCTCATTGCATTTCTTGCAGGCACGGACCTTTTTGCCATCCTCCAAACGCCGCATCTCGATCCGTACCGGTGCCATGCATTTATTGCACATGAGCTGAATATTGGACCAATGGATCGATGCCTCGGTCTCAACAATACCCCCCTGTCGGTTTTGGGCCGTGGGTCTCGAATGACGTTTTGCCATATTGACCTTCTCCACCATCACCCGGTTCTTGTCCTGGAATACTTTAATGATCTTACCGATCTTTCCCTTGTCTTTGCCGGTAATTATCTTCACTTTATCGTCTTTTCGAATATAGCTCTGTCGCTTCATCATATGTCTTGTCTCCTGGGGGAAGCCGTCGGTTATAACACTTCCGGAGCCAGTGAAATAATTTTCATGAATCGTTTACCACGTAACTCTCTGGCTACGGGTCCGAAAATACGGGTTCCGATCGGTTCGCGTTGCGCGTTGATCAATACAGCGCTGTTATCATCGAATCGGATAAAGGAACCGTCCTGTCTTTTAATCTCTTTTTTGGTGCGAACCACAACCGCTTTAAGAACATCCCCTTTTTTTACCTTGGCATTGGGAATCGCTTCTTTCACGGATACCACAATGATATCGCCGATGCTGGCATAACGTCTTCGGGAACCGCCGAGCACTTTGATACAATATAGAATTTTTGCACCTGAATTGTCTGCAACGGTCAATCGGGTCTCTGTCTGAATCATTTTCTGTACTTTCCTTTAAGTCTAAACGGATTTTTCAACGACTTTGCTGACACGCCACCGTTTGGTTCGACTCAGGGGTCGGGTTCCGGTAAGTAGGACTTTATCGCCGACTCGGCAAGCATTGTTATCATCGTGGGCTGCAAACCTGGCCCGTCTTCTGATATATTTATGATAAAGCGGATGCTTCACCAATCGTTCCACTAAAACGATTACGGTTTTGTCCATCTTATCGCTGACAACCGTACCCACCAACTGCCTTTTCATTCCTCTATTCTTCATAATGAATACCAGTCTTATTCCACCTCGGTTTTGTCTGCTCGTTGTTGTTCTATGATGAGGGTTTCAATCCTTGCGATATCATGTTTGGTCTGCTTCAATTTGGCAGTATTTTCAAGCTGTCCGGCCCCATGCTGGAATCGCAGATTAAACATTTCTTCTTTCAAATCGTCCCGCTTGCGTTGCATCTCCTCAAGGCCCATTTCTCTGATCTCACTCGACTTCATGACACATTGCTCCTCTCAACAAACCGCGTTTTTACCGAAAGCTTGTGAGCTGCAAGCCGGAGTGCTTCCTTGGCTAGATCTCGAGGAATGCCTTCCATTTCGTATAGCATTTTACCCGGCCGAATCACCGCAACCCAGCCCTCTGGAGCTCCTTTTCCTTTTCCCATTCGGACTTCAGCAGGTTTTTTGGTGATCGGCTTATCCGGAAATACCCGAATCCACATTTTCCCGCCTCTTTTGACGTGCCGCGTCATGGCGATACGGGCGGCTTCAATCTGTTTTGAACTGATCCGGCCGCATTCAACCGCCTGCAACCCGAATTCGCCAAAATCCAGATTGCATCCCCTTCGTGCGACCCCGGTCATCCTGCCGGTCTGCTGTTTTCTGAATTTTACTTTCTTAGGACTTAGCATGTCCGATTCTCCATTTCCTCAAGATCAACGATTCTCCGACGTCTGCCCGGTGGTTTTCTATGAGACGACACCGGCTGGATTAGGCTTGCGCCTCAAGCTGATCCTTTTTGAGTATTTCTCCTTTAAAAATAAAGACCTTAATGCCGACCACCCCGTAGGTGGTTTTTGCTTGAGTGATGCCGTAATCGATATCTGCACGCAGGGTATGCAGTGGAACGCGACCTTCCCGATACCATTCGGTTCGGGCCATTTCAGCTCCGCCGAGCCGACCGGAAGAGATGATTTTAATCCCTTGAGCACCAAACCGCATGGCGGATGAAACCGCTCGCTTCATGGCGCGTCGGAATGCGACCCGTCTCACGATCTGAAGGGCGACGTTCTCTGCAACCAGCTGTGCATCGATCTCCGGTTTTCTCACTTCTTGTATATCGATGAGTACTTCATGGGAGACCATCTTTTCGATATCTCTTTTCAGCAACTCAATCTCCGCGCCTTTCTTTCCGATGACAATGCCGGGTCTTGCAGTGAAAATTCGGAGCCGGATGCGCTTTGCCGACCGCTCAATTTCAATCCGTGAAATACCGGCATGGTAGAGTCTCTCTTTTATAAATTTTCTTAATTTATGATCCTCCAATATATAGGAAGCATAATTCTTTCCGGCATACCACTTGGATTCCCAAGTTTTAACGATGCCTAATCTCAGTCCGATGGGATTTACTTTCTGACCCAAACTATATCCTCCTTTGTTATGCCGATTCCTCTGAAAGAATGACCGTAATATGGCTGGTCCGTTTCAAAATACGGGTCCCTCGACCCCGGGCTCGTGCTCGGAAGCGTTTAAGCGTCGGTCCCTGATCAGCCTGAATATCTTGAACGATCAGCGAATCAACATCGATATTTGTGTTATGATCCGCATTGGCTGCTGCCGATCGGATTACCTTGGCCACAATCGCTGCAGATTTCTGCGGCATGAATTGCAGCATATCCAAGGCGACTTCAACCGGCCTTCCTTTGATGGAATCCACAATGACTCGAACCTTCCGAGGCGAGATGCGAACATATCTGGTTACGGCTTTGACCTCCATGGTTTAACTATCCTTCTCTATCTCTTCAATTTCGACTTCTTGTCTCCGGCATGCCCGTAAAATGTTCGTGTGGGTGAAAACTCCCCGAGTTTATGCCCCACCATATTTTCCGATACAAACACCGGCACAAATTTCTTTCCGTTGTGAACCGCCATGGTCAAGCCCACCATCTCGGGAAGGATGGTGGATCGTCTCGACCACGTCTTGATTACCCGACTCGACCGAGAGTCCTGGGCCGTCAACACCTTTTGCATCAATTTCGGATCAACATACGGACCTTTTTTTAAGGAACGCGGCATACATACTCCTCATATGGTAATTTGTCGCTATTTAAACTTTCCGTCGCGGAAGTATCATTCCGCCACTAAAATCTAAGTTCGAAATCCGGAAATCGAAAATATCTTACCTTCCTTTTCGTTTGGTGACGATGTAACGATCGGTTTTTTTGTTTTTTCGGGTACGGTAGCCCTTTGTCGGCTTACCCCACGGGGTACACGGATGTCGTCCGCCGGATGATTTGCCTTCACCTCCCCCCATGGGATGATCCACCGGATTCATGGCTACTCCGCGCACCTTGGGTCGTCTACCCAGCCACCGTTTTCGACCGGCTTTACCCAAGGAAATATTCCCGTGATCCACATTGCCCAACTGCCCGACAGTGGCATTGCAATCAATCAATACCATCCGAATTTCGCCGGACGGCAGTTTAACCAGAGCATATCGACCTTCTTTGGCCATCAACTGTGCATGGGTCCCGGCGCTCCTGACGATCTGCCCACCTCGTCCCATGCGCAATTCGATGTTGTGAATCTCCGTACCCAGGGGGATGTTTCTAAGCGGCAGGGTATTTCCGGGCCTGATATCCGCTTTCGGGCCGGACATCACACTGGAGCCGACTTCAAGTTTCAGGGGAGCAAGGATATACCGTTTCTCGCCATCCGCATAGTGCAACAGTGCTATCCTGGCGGACCGATTCGGATCGTATTCGATAAAGGCAACGGTTGCCGGGATTCCGGTCTTATCCCGTTTAAAATCGATCGCCCGGAGATGGCGCTTGTGTCCGCCGCCCCGATGCCGCGCAGTGATTCGGCCATTGACATTGCGGCCGCCGGATTTCTTCAAAACCTTCAGCAATCGTTTTTCCGGGGTCGTCCGGGTTATTTCTTCAAAAGTTGAATATTCTTGAAACCTTCGCCCCGGAGATACGGGTTTTACTTTCTTTAACGCCATACTGTGCTCCTAACGCTTATCGCTTATCCACTAAACACCTTCAAAAATCGATTCGCTCACCGGGCATCAACGTTACGATTGCTTTCTTCCAATCTTTTCGTTTTCCCAGGATTCGGCCTCTCCGTTTTACTTTCCCCGTGATTTGCATGGTACGAACGGCTGCCACGCGCACATTGAAGATCTTCTCGATGGCCCTTTTGATCTCCACCCGATTGGCCTTCCGCTCGACCTCAAACGTCACCTGATTAAACGATTCTTTTTGAATCGTCGTTTTTTCAGTGATCAGCGGCCGCCTAACAATTTCATACTGAATCATGAAAGCAGTCTCCCTTCAATGCCCTGTATGGAAGGCTCAAGCAAAACCAAGGTCTCGTATTTTAAAATATCATATACATTCAATCCTTCGCTTCTCATCACTTTCACACCCGGCACATTCCGCGAGGACCGCTCCAAGGTTTCGTCCTTGGTGTGGGTTACGATGAGAGAATTGCCCAGATTGAGTCTGGAAATAATCTCCAAAAACGTTTTGGTCTTAATCTGCTCGAGCCGAAAATCATCCAGCACAACAAGATTTTCATCTTGAAGCTTCGAGCTCAATGCCATCTTCAATGCCAATTTCTTCACTCTCTTGGGCACCTTGGCAGCATAGGATCGAGGCTCAGGTCCGAAGACAACCCCACCGCCTCTCAACAACGGAGACTTGATGTCTCCGCGACGCGCGCGCCCGGTTCCCTTTTGTCGAAAGAGCTTCCGCCGGCTTCCACTGACATCCGATCGCCGTTTTACGGCAGCCGTGCCGGAACGTCTAGCAGCCAGCTGCATGGTAACCACCTCGTGCAGCACGCTTTTTTTAACCGAAACGTTGAAAAGTTCGTCGGACAACTCGACCTTGGAAACTTTCTCCCCTTGGCTATTGATGACATCTACTACAGGCATTGTTTTCCTCTACCAGGATTATTTAACAAATTTCAGCTTCTTGATGGCGATCAGTCCCGATTTAGAACCCGGTATGGCGCCTTTTATGAGAATTAAATGCTGATCGGGTCGAACATCCACGATTTCCAGGTTTCGGATGGTCTTTTGCTCGTTTCCAAAATGTCCGGGCATTTTTTTGCCCTTGGTGACTCTTGACGGCCACGCACTGCTTCCGATGGATCCTGGAGTCCGATAACATTGGCCGCCGTGGGTCTTGCGGCCGAGATGGAAGCCATGCCGTTTGGTCACCCCTGTAAATCCGCGACCTTTGGAGGACCCTGTAACATCCACCCGCTCTCCCACTTCAAACAGATCAACGGATAGCATCTGTCCCAGACTGTATTCTTCCGGCTTATCCACCGGCATCTCCCTCAACGCTTTGAATCCGGTGCTTTCGCTTTTTTTCAGATGCCCGGCCATCGGTTTATTAACACGGGAGGGCTTTTTTTCTCCAAAACCGATCTGCAGGGCATTGTAACCGTCCGATGACTCGGTTTTGATTTGAGTGACCACGCAAGGGCCTGCCTGAACAACCGTAACCGGGACATGCCGTCCATCAGGGGTGAACAAGCTCGTCATTCCCAGTTTCTTTCCGATTAATCCTCTGATCATGATGACCTGACTTCCTTTGTTACAGTTTAATTTCAACATCAACGCCCGGGGACAGATCCAACTTCATCAGTGCATCCACGGTTTGTTGAGTCGGTTCCATGATATCCAAGAGCCGTTTGTGGGTTCGGATTTCAAACTGCTCTCTAGATTTCTTGTCGATATGAGGCGACCGAAGAACGCAGTACTTGTTGATTCGCGTGGGAAGCGGAATGGGCCCCACGACTTTCGCTCCGGTTTTATTTGCGGTATCGACAATGTCGGAAGCCGATTGGTCCAATAGTTTATGGTCGTATGCTTTAAGTCTGATCCGTATTTTTGTGTTCTTGATCATGATCACCATCCATCATTCTTATTCGACAATATCACTGACCACACCGGCGCCCACGGTCCGTCCACCTTCACGTACCGCAAACCGCAACTCCTTCTCCATGGCTATCGGCGTGATCAACTCCGCACTGATCGTTACATTGT
>DUZK01000031.1 GCA_013349495.1 Deltaproteobacteria bacterium | reverse complement strand
TGATTTTGATTCTTCTATAAAACCAACTACAGCAGCAGTCCCTTTCGTGGCGTCTGTCAACTGTTTGATTTCCTTAGAATCAAGCCTGAGCGCCACCGTGTGATACTTCTGTCCTACAAAATATCCTGTCAGTGCAAGTTCGGGGAAAACAATTAGCTGAGCACCCTTTTCCCGGCCTTGATGGATTTTGCCGATAACATCTTCCAGGTTGGCCTTAAGATCCAGCAGGACCGGATTCGTCTGGTATATTGCAACTCTCATTTTTCACTGACTCCTTTCTTCAATATAGAATCTGTATCATATGTCTGTAAGCCATACATTTTGCAAGTAGAGAATAATGTTATTGTATTTCAAACGCATTTTGTTTATATAGCAGATCAGTTGCAACTTTTCATGACCAAACTGCAACAAAAAAATAGTATTTTATTATAGCCGTCTTAACGAAAATCACTATTAAATGTCTTCATTCAGTATCCAGAATCTCTACGCTATGAGCAATTTAGGCCCTTAGGAATATATTTGTGTTCAAATTGCGCAAAAAAATTTTTCGTATGGCCCGGAAAGCCTTTGCTGTAAAGGCTTTCAGAAGAATGAATGGCGATTCAACTTTTTACAACCTGTTTGGTTCCGGCTTGTTCGGGTTAGGGGGTTTATGCGTTAGTAATGTGCAAAATTAGGAAAACTTCCAGATTTTGTCCGAATGTGCTAAGATTTTAGGGGCGCCGTTGGGTGCATCCCGGGTTAGCTCTTGAACAATTTGTTCGGATTGCGCTCGGCCGACATCCGCCTTGCCTTTCTATCAAGAAGGGGAGACAAATGGGAGAAAAATCGAAACACCAGTTTAATCGCTACCTTGAACTTGATTACGCCGATTTCCTATCCATTTTCGACAAATTCGCCGAAGGTGTGGTGATTGTCAACAAGTCCGGTGTCATCGTCTACTACAACCATACCATGGCCAAAATCGACGATCTTGATCCGGCCGAAGTGTTTAACAAAAGGGTCACGGAGGTCTACGATATTATCGACGATACCAGTATGGTCATGCAGTGTCTGAAAAAACAGCAGCCGTTGATAAACCGGCCGTTTTTTTACCGCACCCGGATGGGCAAGGTAGCCAACACCATTCACAACACCTTTCCGCTTTTCCGCGGCCAGCGTCTGGTCGGGGCCATTTGCTTTGTCAGAGATTACAAACTGGTCGAAGAAACCATCGCCTCGATCGCCTTGCCCCGCAAAAAACGCCGCTCCGACAACAACGCCCGCTTTACTTTCATCGATATCATCGGTGAAAATGCCGATTTTCGGCACTGCGTCAATACGGCCATGATGGCCTCCCACTCGCCCTCGCCGGTAATGCTTTGCGGCGAAACCGGCACGGGCAAGGAGCTGTTTGCCCAGTCCATTCACAATTACAGCGATAGGCGCCGCCGGCGTTACATTCCTCTCAACTGCACCGCGATTCCCGAAAACCTGCTGGAAGGCATCCTTTTCGGTACCACCAAGGGGGCCTTTACCGGTTCGCTGGACAAACCGGGCTTGTTTGAGCGAGCCAACGGGGGCACCCTTTTTCTGGATGAAGTCAATTCCATGCCCTGTGGGCTGCAGGCCAAGATTCTGCGCGCCCTGCAGGAAAGAAAAGTTCGCCGGGTGGGGTCGTTGGAGGAGATCGACGTGGACGTGAAAATCATCAGTTCGGTCAGCCAGGATCCCCACCGCGCCATTGCGGAACAAAGCCTGCGATCGGACCTTTTTTACCGCCTGGGCGTGGTATTTATCCGTATTCCCCCCTTGCGGGAACGCCGGGACGATATCCCCACGCTGGTCGAATACTTTTTAAACAAACTCGGTCCGGCGCTGGGCAAACAGGTTGCCGGGGTTGCCGATGAGGTGATGGCCCAGTTTTTAGCCTACCCGTGGCCTGGCAACGCCCGGGAACTGGAGCACGTGCTGGAAGGCGCCATTAACATGGCCTGGGACCGGGAAACCATCACCCTTGACCACCTGCGGACCCACTTTTTTTACGGGGACGGAGCCGAGCGGCGCCCGGCGGCATTAACGTCGGGAGTGGGGGGTAATTTTGCCCAAACGCCGGCCAACGCGCATCCCCAGCCCCTGAGGTACCCCTTGCCTCGGTATGCCGGCCCACCGGATTCCACCATCAACGGCCAAACATTGGTAGAAGCGCAGCAAATGCGGGAGCAGCAAGCGATTCAACAGGCACTCGCCCGGCACCGGGGCAATGTTACCCGGGGCGCTCAGAGCCTGGGTATCTCTCGTCAGCTGCTTAACTATAAAATTCGTAAATACGGTTTTGACCGCAAACAATTTCAGCGCCAAACGCACTCATCCTGACAAGCCTGCCTCCGGCTCGCCTCGAAGAGAAAAGTTGATAGCGGGTGAGCTTGGAGCGAAACTGCAAAAATATTTGCAGTTACTGCAAATATTTTTGCAGTTTTCCATTCAATTACGAAAAATTATTTTCGGTCCGCTTTATCCCTCCCTTTACTGACCCCTATGTGATATTTTTGCGTTCTTGCGTTACTGTGGATGGTTCCAACGTCTGAAATGAAATCGTTATCTAAACGATATTTATTAATGTTGCCGATTTCGAGTTGGCACGAAAACTGCTTTTACTTCTTTTGATTGTTTGCTACGGCGCCGAGGTTGTGACCACGAGGCGAAAAATGCAAAAAGACCGCTAGAAAGCGTTAGTGCCGCCAGCCGGTCGGCCAAGCGATAGATATTTTTTGATCGATGAAATCAGACGGTTAATAACCTTATCTGCGAGGCCCCATGATGAAATTAATAGCGCAACACACAAACTGCTCCGGTTGTGGAATCTGCCGTCTGGTTTGCGCTTTGGAAAATTTCAGCGAAGTGTGCCCATCCCGGGCAATGCTAAGAATAGAAGGGCGTTTTCCTGCGCCGGGGGATTACCGGATTCATCTCTGTGACCAGTGCGGGCAGTGCGCCGAAGTTTGTCCGGTGGAGGCCATTTATCTGGAAAACGGCGTGTATGTCATTGCTAATGATGAATGTACGGGATGCATGATGTGCGTGGAAGAATGTCCCCGGGGTGTGTTTTTTAAACACAAGCACTCGGAAATACCCGCAAAGTGTACACTTTGCGGAGCATGCGCGCGCGCATGCCCGCGGGAAGCCATTTTTCTGGTAGAAAATCAGCAAAAAGAGGCTTAATAAAATGATTTACGGATATGCCGGCACCATTTTACGCGTCGACTTGAGCAGCGGGGAAATAAGCAAAGATCCGCTTTCCGAAGAGATGGCCAACAAATTTTTGGGTGGAAGAGGTTTTGTGGCGAAGATCCTTTTCGATGAGTTACCCCCCAATACCGGCCCTTACGATACGGATAATATTTTTATAGCGGCTACCGGACCACTGACCGGCCATTTCCTGCCGGCCAGCGGCAAAACGCATTTCGGGACCAAATCACCCGCCACCGGTGGGTATGCCGACAGCAACATGGGCGGACATTTCGGTCCGGCTTTAAAATACGCCGGATACGATGCGCTGGTGTTGACCGGCCAGGCCGCGCAACCGAGTTGCCTGTTCATCGATGACGATGTGGTGGAGATCCGGTCCGCGACCCCCTACTGGGGCCAAGGGGCTATAAGCTGCGAAGCGGCCTTAAAAAAAGACCTGGGGGAGGACTTCCAGATCATCACCATCGGACCCGCCGGTGAAAATGGCGTCCGGTTCGCCTGTATTTCGCATGATTTCGGCCGTCAGGCCGGGCGCACCGGAATCGGCACCGTACTCGGGACCAAAAATATCAAGGCGATCGCCGTTAAGGGGAACGGCCGCCTTCCTGTTTTTGACATTGACGGGGCATACCGCAAAGGGAAAGAAGCCTATCAAAAAGTATACGCCAAACCGGGTTTTAAGGGCTGGACGCCTGAAGGTACCGCAGGAATCACGGACTGGGTGAACGAAGTCGGTGCATTTCCCACTCGTAACTTTCAAACATCTCAAGCCGATCACTACAGGAATATCAATGGTAAGGCAGTCATCGAGAAGCTGAAGATTACAGATAAGGCATGTTTTTGTTGCCCGACTCCATGCGGGAAATACGGTTATACGAAAACTAGTTTGGGATCTGCATATGTTGAAGGGCCGGAATATGAAACCATTGCGCTTTTTGGTGGAAGCTGCTTACTAAAATCGATTGAGGATGTTGCCTATGCGAACTATATTTGCGATGAATTAGGTCTTGACACCATTTCTTCCGGGGGAGTGGCAGCCTGGGCCATTGAATGTTACGAAAAAGGCATCCTAACAACAGAGCAGGTGGGCAAGGAACTTCGCTTTGGCGATCTGGAATCAGTTGTTTATCTATTAAACTCAATCTGTTACCGTAAGGGCATAGGCGATCTGCTGGCGGAGGGCGTAAAAGTTGCTTCCGAGAGGCTGGGGCAGGGATCGGAAAAATTTGCCATCCATGTGAAGGGCCTGGAATGGACCGGCTATGAGTGCCGGAACGCGCCGGCCATGATGCTGGCTTACATGACCGCGGATGTCGGCGCCCACCATAACCGGGCCTGGGTGCTGGGACACGATATGACCGGTTCAAACGCAAACGTACATGATTTGGTCACTGCCGGTAGAACCGGAGAAAAAATGCCCAAGGCAACCCTGACCGGTAAGCCGCAAAAGGTGATCGAATCCCAGCATACCAGGCCGGCATTTGATGCACTGGGCTGTTGCAGGCTGCAGTTGATGGAACTGGGGTTTGAAGTGGAAAACTATGCTGAACTTTACCGTCTGATTACCGGCAAAGAGAAAAGCTGGGACGACATCATCAAAATATCCGAACGAATATGGCACTTAACCCGGGCCTTTTCCGCCAGGGAAATACCGGGCTTTGGCCGGCATCTGGATTATCCCCCACCCCGTTTCTATGATAAGCCAGTACCGAGCGGCCCCAATGATGGTCATTGTCTGACCAAGGCGGAGATTGATACACTGCTGGATGAGTATTATCGGGCCCGGGGCTGGAGCAAAGGCGGGATACCCACCAAAGAAACACTGAGGCGAGTAGGTCTCGATGACGTGGCCGAAGTCCTGGAAGCAAATGGACTTTAGGCCGTGTAATATTCTGGCCGGATTGACTGGCGGCCATCCGCACGAAAAGGAGACAAGAATGAAAATGTAAAGATAAGCAAGCCTAGAACTTTTTTAGATACAAACGCGGAGGCGAATGAATCATGTTGTTAGGATTGCATACATACAGTTTTCACCTGCATGGAATGGGTCAGAACTGGGGCGGATATGAGTTGCAATGGCCAAGGGTTATGAACATCTATTCACTAATGGATGAGGCCGAGCAGTTGGAATTGGACGGGTTCCATATGACCGCCGCGGACTGTGAAAGCACGGAGAAGGACAACCTTGAGAAAATCAGCGCGTATGCAAAAGAGCGGGGGCTTTACCTGGAATATAATTTCTCCCTGAATGAAGAGTTTGATAAGCGTTTGAACCATACCTTTGAAGAGGGGATCGTCATTGCTAAAACACTTGGGGCCGCTATCGCCAAGGTCAGTCTTGATCTGCGACGCCCCCGTCCCCTTTGTGCCAGCCGCCATCATCCCATTGTCATGGAACAACTGGAAAAGATTGCAGAACGCCTCCATAATGCGGCACCCATTGCCGAGGCGGCCGATGTAAAACTGGCCATAGAAAATCACACGGAAACATTTTCAAGCGAAATCCTCTGGCTGATTGACGAACTGGATCATCCTTTTGTCGGTGCCTGTGTTGATACTGTTAATTCAGTTATGGTACTGGAAGATCCCATGTATGCCATCGCGAAACTCGCCCCCCGGGCATTTACGAATCATTTCTGTGATCACCGGATTGAAAGGGATCAATATGGATGCAGATTTCACGGTGTGGCATGCGGGGATGGGGATATCGACCTGAAAAGGGCCTATGAGATCATATGTGAGCGGTCATCCATGAACCGGATAAATATTGAGGTGGAATGGGATGCAGGAGCGGACGGGCCGGGAGAAGCACGGCGCAAGGAGCGTGTCGCGGTTGAAAAAAGCATTCGGTATTGCCGAGATGTTTTAGGCATCTAGGGTGCGCGCGCTTTTCCCGGTCCAACACCGGGGCGCAACGGGTACGCACGCCCTAAACGGAAAGACAACTTGGAAACATATCGTATGAAGAAAGTGAGGATAAAAATGGCCTTTAATTTTGAAGACCGCGTCACGGCAACTGGATTGCGCCTCTACGATCTGGCTGAAGGTGAGAAGCCCTCCCTTTTTAAGAAAGACTACTGGACCGGAAAAGTGATGGACTGGTCTATGAAAAATGAAGCCTTTAAGGAGGAAATGTTCCGTTTCGTGGACGTCTTCCCCTACCTGACCCGCCCTGAATCTGTTGCTAGGCATATTCAAGAATATTTCTGCCGGCCGGACCAGGATTTTCCCAAATCCATGCAGTGGGGTCTTAAAATGGTCAAGCCCGATTCATTAACGGCCAAAATGGCCGCAAAGAGTATTGCCAAGAATATTCATTCCATGGGCAAACAGTTCATCATCGGCGCCACGCTGAAAGAAGCCGCGGCGGTGATGAAAAAGCTCCGGAATAAGGGCGTGGCCTGGACCGTGAAGATTCTCAAGGAGGCGGTTACGTCCAAAAAAGATGAAGAAGATTTCATGACCAAACAGATCGAATTGCTGGATGAACTCAATGAAATCCAGAAACAATGGCCGGCCTTAGGCGGAGGGTCCGGAGATCTGGACTGGGGATTTACACCCAAAAACAATGTCTCCCTGATGGCCTCCTGCCTGTTTTCCCAGTATTTGAACAAGGCCTGTGCGTTCGACTATTCAGTTGACAGAGCGAAGGAACGTCTTCGCCCCATATACCGCAAAGCCATGCAGGTCGGGGCATACGTATTAATGGATATGGAACATCTGCCCGCCCGGGAGTTTACCCTCGCCGTCTTTAAGAGCATTAATGAAGAGCCGGAGTTTAGCGACTATCCCCACAAAGGCATTGCCTACCAGGCCTATCTGCGCGATAGTGCGACGCTGCTTAAGGACCTGCTTAACTGGGCCTGCAAACAGAAGCAGGATTTCGGAATCCGGCTGGTTAAAGGCGCCTTCTGGGATGAGGAGGTGGTTCTGGCCAACCAGTACAACTATCCGATACCGGTTTTTGCCAACAAACATGAAACCGATGCCAGTTATGAAAAATGCGCCCGCATGATTCTGGAAAATCACAGATATACCATGCTAAAGTGCGCCTCCCATAACGTTCGGACAGTCGCCTTCGTGCTGGAGGCCGCTAAAGACCTGAGAGTTCCCGATGACCGGCTTGAATTCCAGATGCTCCACGGCATGGCGGAAAACCTGAGATCGGCCTGGATAAAGATGGGGCTTTATCTTAGGCTCTATACGCCCGTGGGCGAAATTATCCCCGGCATGGCCTATCTGGTTCGTCGCCTGTTGGAAAACACGTCCAACGAGTCCTTTTTACGTCAAAGCTTTGCAGACGGTGCTTCAAAAGAACAGATGCTTAAGAATCCCGTCGAGCTGGCAAAAGAAAATCCGGAACCGGAAAAGCCGCCGAAACAGACTCCGGTATATGGCGACAAGGGACCTTTTCAAAACGAGCCGCCCATCGAATGGACGACTGAAAATAGAAAAGCATTCTCCAACGCCCTGCAAAATGTCAAAAAACGCTTTCCCCAAATCATCCCTCTGTATATCGGGGGCCAGAAAATCACCACAGGAAAGGAAATTCGTTCAACCAATCCCAATAATCCGGATGAAGTTATCGGCGTTGTTACTGCTGCTGGTGTTTCGGAATCCGAAAAGGCAATTGCGGCTGCGAAAACGGCATTTTCGGCGTGGAGCAATACATCCCCTGCAAAACGCAGCGAATACCTTTTCAAAGCGGCGGCCATCGTCAGGGAGAATCGCCATAGACTGGCGGCCCTTCTGATATATGAAGCAGGAAAAAACTGGAACGAAGCCCATGCAGAGATCTGTGAGGCAAGCGATTTTCTTGAATTTTACGGACGGGAGATGATCCGGTTAGGTGTTCCCAGGCGGATCGCCCGGTTTCCCGGTGAAACCAGTGAACTTGTATACATACCCAAGGGTGTGGGTGCTGTTATTGCGCCTTGGAATTTTCCTTTTTCCATTTCCATCGGCATGTCCGCGGCAGCGATCGTTACAGGTAATACGGCGGTTTACAAACCCGCACCTCAGGTTCCCGTGATTGGGGCAGCAGCATATAGGATTTTTGAGGAGGCCGGGCTGCCCGAAGGTGTTCTGAACTTCATAACCGGGACTAATGCGATCGGAGAATTTCTGGTGACCCATCCAGACGTTGCGTTTACCGCCTTTACGGGAAGCAAGGAAGTGGGGCTCGGAATCATTGAAAAATCCGGAAAGACCCCTGAACGTGCAGAAAAAATTAAAACCGTTATCGCAATGATGGGAGGAAACAACGCCATTATCGTTGACTCCGACGCAGATCTTGACGAAGCCGTGGGCCATATCGTCCGGTCGTCCTTCAGCTACATGGGCCTGAAGTGCTCGTCCTGTTCCCGGCTGATAGTTCTCGAAGAAAACTACGGCAAATTCGTCACACGATTTAAAAATGCAGTGGAAACCTTGTGTCTTGGCCCAGCAGAAGATCCCAAAACAGATGTCAGTGCCGTAATCGACGAGGCCGTCCAAAAGAAGATCGAGGGCTATATCGAAACGGGCAAACAGGAAGGCAAACTGCTGCTGCAGCATACCAGCGAAAACGCACCCGGTCATTTCGTTCCGCCGACGGTTTTTACGGATATCCGATCCGATAGCCGCCTGACACAGGAAGAGATTTTTGGCCCCGTGGTTTGTATTTTCAAGGCTGAGAACTTTGATGAAGCCCTTGAGGTGGCAAACAATACGCCATATGCCCTGACCGGTGGCGTTTTCTCCAGGAGCCCCGCAAATATCGAAAAGGCCTGCAAAGGATTTGAGGTTGGCAACCTTTATATCAACCGACCAATCACAGGTGCCTTTGTGGAACGTCATCCTTTTGGCGGATACAAAATGTCCGGAGTCGGTTCGAAGTCCATGGGGTCGGATTATCTGCCCCAGTTCATGTTTTCAAGGACAATCGTCGAAAACACGTTCCGCAGCGGGTTCGCGCCTATGGAAAACGCGTAGAAAGGAGAAATATCGAATGCAATATTACGAATTCCTGACTAAAGAACAGGTTGAGCAGGTTCATGAGGCCAGTTTGCAGATTTTAGAGCGAATCGGGATGGAGTTTCATTACCCCCCTGCCCTGGAAGTATTATCCAAAGGCGGTGCCAAGGTGGAAGGAGAACGCGTATTTTTATCGCGTCAGATGGTGGAAGAACAAATAAAAAAGGCCCCCAGGCAGTTTACGCTTTACGCGCGTAATCCCGAAAAGGACGTCGTTATCGGCAGTGACAGCATCGCCTTTATCCCCGGATACGGCGCCCCATTTGTGACGGACCTGGATAAGGGCAGACGGGAAGGAACGCTGAAAGATTTTGAAAACTTCGTCAAATTGACGGGTGACAGCCCCTACCAGGATATTTGCAGCGGCATGGTCATTGAGCCGAACGATGTGCCCCATATAATCCGTCATGCCGAGATAATTTTTGCTGCCATGAAATATTCCGATAAATGTTTCATGGGAAGCGCCATGGGGGCGAAGGGCGCCAGAGACAGTATCCGGATGGCGTCCATCATGTTCGGCAGCAAAGCGGAACTGGCTGAAAAGCCCTGTCTTATCAGCATCCTGTGCTCACTTACACCATTGGGATATGACGACCGGATGTTGGGGGCTATAATGGAATATGCCAAAGCCGGGCAGCCGCAGCTTATTTCTTCCCTGGCAATCGCCGGCGCGACCGCCCCGGCCACCCTTGCCGGAACGTTGGCCCTCCAGAATGCGGAAGTGTTAGCAGGCATCGTCCTTACACAGCTTGTTCGCGAGGGCACACCGGTGGTCTTTGCCGGATCTTCCACCAACGTAAATATGCATTCCGGCGCCTTGGTCGTCGGTTCGCCTGAAATGGCGATCAATACCGCCGCAACAGCCCAAATGGCCAGATACTATAATCTTCCCTCCAGAGGCGGCGGCGCGATCTGTGATGCAAAGATACCTGATGCACAGGCTGCCTACGAATCCATGATGAGCCTCCTAATGGCCCAGGTCAGCGGCATCCATTTTGTCCTCCATACCGCAGGCATCCTCGAAACTTACGCTTGCATGTCTTATGAGAAATTCATCATCGACGATGAAATCTGCGGCATGGTGAAAAGAATTAAGAAAGGCTATGAAGTCAATGAAGACACCTTGGGCCTGGATGTGATCAAGGAAGCCGGACCCGGCGGGCATTTCCTGGATAAGGATCATACCTTTGAGCACTTCAGGCGTGAATTTTACCAGCCGCGCTTATCCAACCGGGCCAACTTCGACAAATGGTACGCCAGCGGATCGCCCAAGACTATGGAAACGGCCAATAAGAAATACAAGGAAATACTGAAAAGCTACGAGGCACCGGAGTTGCCGCCAGGAATCGCGAAGGATTTAAGGAAGTTTATAAACTCGATTGAAGACAAGGGAGCTTAATGCATGTATCGACTGAAAGCATTAGTAGTATACAACTAATAGAATGAAAAAGGAATATTGGTATTTCTCAGCTTCTTCAGCGTCAATTGCTTCAAACGGATTCGCGATGGATATACCAGTCATTTATTAAACCACTACCTGCTAAAGCTGTTCGCCTGAAAGGCAAAGGTTTTAAATCTGGTGAATTAATAAATAAGAGACTAAAGCAACTATGGAGAAGAAGACTTACGATGTAATTGTTGTGGGCGGGGGTATCATGGGGTGCTCCACTGCCTACTACCTCATGGGTGCTGACGACAAGCTCAAACTTACTGTCGTCGAGATGGACCCTGCTTACACCCGGGCCTCAAGCACCTTATCAATGGCCAACATTCGTATCCAGTTCAGCCTCAAGGAGAACATTCAGATCTCACAGTACGCCTTTGATGTCCTAGAGCGATTCGAGGACGACATGGTTGTGGACGATGAAAAGCCAAACATAAGCTACCGCCGTGAAGGAAACCTCTTCCTTGTAGACGACAATGGGCGCAGCGTGGCTGAAGAAGCGCTCGCCTTGCAGAAAGACTTAGGCTGTCAGGTGGAATGGTGGTCACCGGAGCAGATCAGGGAGCACTATCCCCTTTACCAGCCGACTGGTCTGCTGGGCGGAACGTTTGGCTCTCAGGACGGTCACCTGGATGCCTACTCTGTCCTCATGGGCTATAAGGCCAAGGCCAGATCACTGGGAACAGAGTTCATCAAAGACGAGGTTATTGAGATCATCACAGAGGGCGGCCGGGTCAGTGGGGTCAGGTTGGCCTCGGGTGGGAGACTGGCGGGCAAGTTTGTGGTCAATTGCGCCGGAGCGTGGGCGGCCAAGGTGGCCCAGACGGCGGGGGTAAAACTCCCGGTAGAGCCGACCAAGCGCCAGATTTTTACACTGGACACAGCGGTCAAGCCGGAAGGGCCGCTGCCGCTGACCATACTGCCTTCGGGTCTTTACTTCCGCACTGAGACCGGCGACCTGATCCTGTTGGGAAAGTCGATGGACGATGACCCGGTCGGATTCGACTTCACCTGGGACAGGAAAAGATTTGAGGACATCCTCTGGCCGGAGCTGGCCGAGTTCGTCCCCACCTTCGACACACTCAAGCTGATGCGAGGCTGGGCCGGCCTTTATGCAGTTAATACCCTCGACGAAAACGCCATCCTCGGCGAGTGGCCAGAGATTAAAGGCCTTCTTCTGGCCAATGGCTTTTCGGGTCACGGGCTTCAACAGGCACCCGCGGTTGGCCGTTACATGTCCGAACTGATAACTGGCAGGACTATAACACTGGATCTTTCTATCTTCGGTCCTGAGCGAATCCTTAAAAACAAGCCATTAAGCGAAGGTGGAATCGTTTGAAAAGATATATGAATTACCTAACCTTAAGAATAGGGGATGTTAATGCCCCCAAAAAGATGGCTTCTCGCTTAAACAATCTGTCCATTGAACACTCAACAATAGTATCATCTTTTTATCGATTTTGGTTTTGTGTACACACTTTCCCAAAATCCAGCCGTGAATTGCTCAGATATTGTTTGCTATATCTCATCATCATCGTCAGTATGGCTGTGAGCATTCTCCTGATCCCAAAAAACAATTTGTGCAGTTTTTTATATAAGAAAATAGGGAATGCAATTTCCCTTTATAACTTGATATTGAGAGGAGGCTCGATATGTTTCCCACAATAAAGCTTTTGAATGACCAGGAAATCCTTAGAATCGATCAGGGGTCGAGAGCGCTACTGATGGAGATTGGAACTCATGTGCCAAATGAAGAGGCTTTGGAAATATTTGAAAAAGCAGGGGCCAGGGTTGACTCTAAGAGTCAAATGGTGAGAATTCCCGACCACGTCATAAATGATACCCTATCAAAATGTTCATCGTGTGTTCGCCTTTATGATCGAACCGGCGGACCTCCCCTTCTCATAGGGGGTGATCGGGTCTATTTCGGCACTGTCGGAATCGCCACAAATGTGCTTGACTTCGAAACAGATGAATACCGCCAAGTCGTGTGTGATGACCTCAGAGATATCATTCGTCTCTCCGATGTTCTTAACCCTCCTGATTTTGTGTTGGTTCCAGCGACACCAACAGATGTCCCTTCTAACGTAGTTGACAACATTGAGACTAAATTACTTTTGACAAATACAAAGAAGCATTTTATCGCTGAGGCCCAGAGTGGCAAAAATTCGAAAAAAAATATTGAAATGGCGGCGGAGGTGGCGGGCAGTCTGGAGGCTTTGCAAGAACGTCCGTTTTTTTCCACGCTTGTCTGTTTGACCTCCCCTCTGGTACTTCGGGACGACAGCATTGAACTGATTGTTGAATCATCTCGTTTGGGACTACCCCTCTTTATCGAGTCGGGGCCCATGTGTGGAGGAACATCCCCGGCAACTCTTGCTTCCACACTAATTATGGCAAACGCTGAGTTGTTGAGCAGTTTTGTTCTAGCTAAATCTATCAACCCTGCAGTACCTCTAATTTATGCCAGTTGGGCCAGGATCTTAGATATGAAGGCAGCAACAGTCTCCCATGGTGGACCGGAATTTTCACTCCTTCGAATCGGGACGACACAAATGGCCAAATATTATGGATTACCCTCAGGTGGAGGTGGAATTCTTGCGGATACAAAATCGATCGATGTCCAGTTGGGAATGGAAAAACTGGGAACCGGCCTGCTTCCTGCGCTGGCTGAGACAAATATGGTTGTTGGTATGGGTCTTATTGCAGATGAAAATGCCATAAGCCTGGAAACCTTGGTAATTGATCATGAAGTCACAAATTGGATCAAACGAGCCATGCGAGGAATTGAAGTTACCGATGAGACGACAGATCTGTCTGTCTTCAAAGAAGTTGGGTCGGGAGGCGATTTTGTACAAACCAAACATACTCGAGACAACTTTAGAAAGGAAATGTTCATACCAAAAATAATGGATCGGGGGTTTTTGGCATTGGATAAGGATCCAAGAGCAAAAACCATGCGGAAACGGGCGCGTAAATACTTCGGGGAAGTCATGGAGAAATACACGCCTCCTGAATTGCCAGAGGACATTGATAAGAAACTGGATGAGATTATTTATAAATAAATGAGTTAAAGGAGTGCGGAATGGAAACCGAAGAGTATCTCAATAGGGTAATCGATGCTGTTGTGAGGATGGATAAAAAAGACCTAGCCGACCTTGTATCAAAAGGAATAGCGCAAGGAATCGACCCCCTATTGATTGTCAATGAGGGGCTAACTCTGGGTCTGCGAAAGGTAGGCGTTCTTTTCGCCGATGAAGCGATCTTTCTGCCCGAACTTGTTTTGGCTGGTCAGATGGTGACAGAAGTGATGGAAAGCTTGAAACCTCAACTTTCAGGAGACAAGAATTACAAAAAAAAGGGGCTGTTTCTCATCGCCACGGTCAAGGGGGATGTTCACGAAATAGGAAAAAATCTGGTGGCTCTTTTGCTTTCGGCTTCTGGTTATGAGGTCGTAGATCTGGGTAAGAGTGTCCCCGCCGAGACTATCCTGGAGAAAGTCAACGAATTAAGTCCTCAGATCCTGGGACTCTCAGCCCTACTGTCTACTACCATGCCAGCACAAAGAGAAGTAATCCAAACGCTAGAGGAAGCTGGAGTAAGGGAAAAGGTAAAAATAATAGTTGGCGGCGCTCCCGTCACAAGAGACTGGGCCCGTGAGATCGGAGCCGACGGCTACGCCGAGGATGCATCAACGGCCGTGGATGACGCAGACCGACTGATGGGATTGAGCTGACGTTATATCAAATATTGGCTAAAAGTCCTTGAAAGCCCAATACCAGAGCATCCGGGCGGCAGGACATGACGCGGCAGAGAAAAGATATCCAGTTCAAAGGGGAGAAATGCAAATGTATAGTTATACAAACAACTTCAAAGATGAGGATGTTTACATCAATGAAGGACGGGTAATGGGAGGCGTCGCCATCGGGATCATTCTCTTTGGCCAGACCGGATATGCTTTCCCGCCGGGAAGTGTCGAAAATGCGACGACGTTCAACTTTCCTGTGCATTTTAAAGCCATTGAAGCGGCCTCTGTAGGAAGCGTGGTTTCTTCCAGGCTTGATCCCGTCGTTTTGGAACAACTTATTCAGACCGGAAACGAAATGGTGCAGCAGGGATGCAGGGCCATTATCGGTGCCTGCGGCTATTTCGCCAATTACCTGCCCGATGTCGTCAAGGTAATGGATGTTCCCTGTTTTTTCTCCAGTCTCATGCAGGTACCGTTAATCCTTCGCTCGATGACGCCTGGAAAAAAAGTCGGTGTTATCTGCGCCAACGGCAGTGTGTTGACATCGGCACCGGTTCTTAAAAATTGCGGGGTCGATGATCCTTCCTCCGTTGTTATTGCCGGTGCCGAAATCCTGCCTGAAATGCAAAAGATCTTAACGGGTGTCAGCCATTACAATCCGGTTAAACTTGAACAGGGAATCGTCGAAATTGCAAAGCAGATGGTTAGCGAGAATCATGACATTGGGTCTTTGCTCCTCGAATGTACGCTTTTCCCAACGCATGCACGGGCGGTTCAGGATGCGGTTCGGCTGCCGGTCTTTGATTTCTCTACCCTGATAAACTGGGTCTACAGCGCTGTGGTGCGGCAGTCTTTTTCCGGTTATATGTAGTTTACCATAAAACAAAACGTTATTTTTGGTCCAATATAGATATGCTTTCCGGGACTAAAAGAGGTTAATAGATGAATGATGACTTAAAAAAAATTCACGATGCATCAATGAGGATTCTGGAAAAATCCGGGATGATTTTTCATCACCCGGGAATCTTAAAGCTTCTGGAGCAAAAAGGCATCAAAGTTTCCGGCGAGACCGCCTTTTTTACACGTGAACAGGTTATGGAATGGGTCAGCAAAGCCCCCCGTAGATTCAGGCTATTTGCCCGAAATCCAAAGTATGATTTTGTCCTAGGTGATAACCACATCGAATTTGCACCTGGGTATGGTGCGCCAAATATACTGGAAAGAGATGGTTCCAAAAGAAGCGCTGTTTTAAGCGACCATGTGCAATTTTTGAAACTTGTTCATCAAAGTGATAAATTCAAAGTAAATGGGGGTATCCTTGTGGAACCCTCCGATCTCGATCCTCAGTATAACTACCCTGTCATGCTTTATTATAACCTTACCCATTCTGACAAATTTATCTTTGGCATGGAAGGAAAAGCAGATCAGGTAAACATGACGATGGATATGATCGGGGCCGTATTCGGAGATCGGAACGAGCTCATCAAACAGCCCAGGATTATGACAATCGTCAACACGTTAAGCCCTTTGAGGATGGATCAAACGGCGTTGGATACGATGCTGATCTATGCATCCAATGGGCAGCCGGTAATAATCACCCCAGCAGCGATGGCTGGCTTCACGGGTCCCATAACACTGGCTGGATTGATCGCTTTAAGTAACGCCGAAACACTGGCTGGCATTGCTGTTACTCAGATGATTAGAAAAGGAACCCCCGTTGTATACGGTTGCCAGTCAACTGCGGCTGATATGCGCTCGGGTGCCTATGTTGTTGGAAATCCAGAACACGTCTTGTGCCTTTCATATGCTGCGAAGCTGGCCAAGGCCTATGGGCTCCCATGCCGCGGTGGTGGTGCGCCCAGCGATGCCAAACAATTGTCAGTTCAAAGTGGATACGAAAGCATGATGATACTACTTACCAGCTGCAGGGAAAATATTAATTATATTATCCACAGTGCCGGTATCATTGATAGTTTTAGCGCCATGTCCTTTGATAAGTTTATCGTAGATTTAGAGATCATTGACATGGTCGAACGTATCGGAAAAGGCGTCAGGATTGACGATGAAACACTGGCTGTAGATATCATTCGTGAAATAGGGCCTGGTGGGCAGTATATGACCTCAGAGCACACCGTAAAATTGTGTCGCCAGGAGCCGTGGAACCCGGAGATTGGGTTAAAGGGGATGAAGGTAAGTAAAGACCCAAATTCTGACATTTTGGATAATATCTTAAAGAAAAAAGAAAAAATGCTATCGGCTTATCAGCAGCCTCATCTCCCCCAATCAATCGCGTCTGCATTGACCGATTATCTTCAGAGTAAGGGCGTAGACAAAAGCTTGCTTTTTCTGTAAGCATCCAACTCCCGGTTCGCAGCATGAATTCCAGGCGGCTGACTGGGCTAACAAAAGGGACATGAAAGGAACGAAAGGAGGTCGTGATGGGTCGGAAAAAAGGATTCAGAGTAGGGACGTAGACAAAAGCTTGCTTTTTCTGTAAGCGTCCAACTCCCGGTTCGCAGCATGAATTCAAGGCAGCTGACCGGGCTAACAAAAGGGACATGAAAGGAACGAAAGGAGGACGTGATGGGTCGGAAAAAAGGATTTTGGGTTTTGACATTGTGTGTGGCCGTAGCTGCTTCGATGATGTTTTCCAATGCGCTGGCGGCTGAAAGGGTTTTGAAAGTAGGGGTTCTGGCTCCCTATACAGGACCTTCGGCGAAAAGCGGGGTTGAGTTCAAGAACTCCACCAAGATGGCCTTTGAGAAGATTGATTATAAAGTCGGTGACTATAAGATCGATCTTATCTGGATCGATTCCCAATCCGATCCGGCAAAGGCATCGAGCGCTTATGCTGAAGCCGTGGAAGCCAAAGGAATGGAAGTGGGGATTTTGAACTGGCACAGTTCTGTGGCCATTGCCCTGATGGATGTGGCTGCGCATTATAAGATCCCGCATATATTCGCTTTCGGAGCTGCACCCCTCATCGATGAAAAGTATCGTGCCAATCCGGAAAAATACAGCTATCATTGTGGCAAAGGCTGGCCGGTGCCGGCAAAACTGACTGTGGGATATGTGGAATGTCTCAACAATGCCATTGAAAAGGGGATTTGGAAGCCCAAGAAAAAGCTGGCCGCCATCTATGGAGAGGATACGGACTGGGGGCGCAGCGCGGCCGGAGCACTCAAGGATGCCTTTACCAAGTCCGGATGGGAAATTTTATCGGAAGATTATTTTCCGGTAACCCAAACCGATTTTTATCCGCTGCTCAGCAAATGGAAAAAAGCCGGTGTAACTGTCGCTGGCGGGACCAGCGCCGGTTCCGCCGCCATGCCGGCCCTTGTAAAGCAAATCGATGAAGTGGGTGTAAAGGCCGTCATTATAGCCGATGGTTTGGGCTGGTTGGGGAATTGGTATAAAATGACGGGCAGTGCGTCGGATTATGTTCTGGATATGATCACCTCCTTTACCACACCGGAAGCCAAGGAATTTGCCAGGATTGCGGAAAAACGGATGGGATTCAAACCCGCGCCTTCTGCATCGGGACTGGTCTACGATTGGGCGAACTTTGCTATTAAAATATTTCAGAAGACTTATGAAAAATACGGAAAACTGGATAAAGAGTCGATTCACAGATTCTTTCTGGATGAAGTTGCAACAGGCAAAGTAACATATAATAAATCCGATGGGGCTCTGATCATGAACGAATACAGATTCTCACCCGAGTCCATGCCGGATGCGGTGGTGGGAAAGGATGCTTTCGCTTTTCCCGTTATTCAGTATATGAACGGAAAAAGCAGCACCGTATATCCGGAGGACTGGAAGGAAACGGACATTAAGATAAAACCCTAAAACCTGTGCTGGGGCCGGTTACGGCCGGCCTCACCCGGGAGGGATCCACTACGGATGGGAAAAAGACGGGTTACTCCAAACCGCCCAAGATAAGCCTGCGTTAATTCAGGCTTTAAACCTGTAGTTTTTCTGTATTGCGTTTTCCCAGTTCTGCCGGGTTGGCACTGACCTGGTACTCTTTGGCAACATCGCGAACCGGCGGTAGCTTATTCGGTTGTAAATGGTCCTTGCGCACATAAAAAGCCGAAATTATACTGGCAGTAACGGTCACCATGCTTTGGGCATGGGCGGCGGTTTTGCCGTTATCTTCAATCTTCAGCCGTTACGGGGACGGATGCGATGAAAATTTTGGAAACCCAGGAGTTGAGCAAGCAGTTTGGCGGTCTTATCGCCGTCAACAAGGTATCGATGCATGTTAAAGAAGGGGATATTGTGGGACTGATCGGACCCAACGGGGCGGGTAAGACCACCTTTCTCAATGCGGTAGCCGGGCTTAATCCTCCCACCGGAGGGCGGGTGCTATTTTTAGGGGAGGACACCACGGGCTTTACCCCGGAAAAGATGTGCCACCGGGGGCTTTCGCGTTCCTTTCAGATTCCCCGTCCCTATCCCAAGATGACGGCTCTTGAGACGGTTTTAACCAGTGCGATTTTCGGAAATCGGTTGAGAAAGGTCAAGGATCCGGTGGCACACAGCCGAAAGATGCTCTCTTTTGTGGAGTTTCCCATGGCCGAAGAGACCATCACCGAGAGCCTGAACACGTTGCAGCTAAAACGCCTGGATCTGGCCCGGGCCCTTGCCAGCAATCCCAGGCTGCTGTTTTTAGACGAGCTTGCGGCCGGTTTGACCGAGGGCGAACTGGGGGACATCATGACCCTGATCCGCAAGATCCGGGACCAGGGAATCACGATTTTGATGGTGGAGCACATCATGCAGCTGATCATGAGCGTGTGTGAACGGCTGGTGTGCATCCAGTTTGGCAACAAGATCGCCGAAGGGCCGACCGAAGAAGTGGCCCGGGACCCCACGGTGACAGAGGCCTATCTTGGACGGCAAAAGAAAAAGGAATGCTCACCGGATACCCACGCCGGTGCCCAGGTCGGTTGACCGGCATTTTGATCGATTCCATGTCCGATGTGTCGCGGCAAACAGGCCCAAAACGGCACTGGCTGCGGCCGCAACCCCTGCAATTTTCCGGAGGCCCAAATGCTTTTAGAAGTCAAGAATCTGGATGCCGGATACGGATTTCTCCACATCCTGAGAAACGTGTCTTTGTCCGTAGAAAAAGGCGAGTATGTCTGCCTTGTGGGTCCCAACGGGGCCGGCAAGAGCACCACGCTCAAAACCATCGCCGGGCTGATCAGCCCCATAGGCGGCGAGGTTTGCTTTGACGGTGAGACCATTAGTGGCCTTGCCGGCTACAAGGTGGCCCGCCGGGGCATTGCCTATATCTCCGAGGAGATGAACCTTTTTTCCAACATGACGGTCCACGAAAACCTGCTGATGGGCGCCTACACGGTGCGGGACAAACAGTTGGAGAAAAACCGCCTGGCGTTTGTCTATGCGCTGTTTCCCCAGCTAGAAGGGCGCAAAAACCAGCTGGCCGGCACCATGAGCGGCGGGGAGAGAAAGATGCTGGGCATTGGCCGTGCCCTGATGTGCAACCCCAAGATGCTGCTTGTAGACGAGCCGTCCTTCGGGCTGGCCCCGCTGCTGACCGAAGATGTTTTCGATTCACTGGACACCCTGATCAAAGAGGGGGGCACCATCCTGGTGGTGGAACAGAACGTGACCAAGACCCTGGATGTGACCGATCGGGGATACGTGCTGGAGCACGGCAGAATTGAACTTGAGGGCCCCAGTGCCGAGCTTGCCCGTGATCCACATGTGCGCAAGGCCTTTTTAGGGGTATAGACGATCCGAAGTGCAAGAGGGCAAAAGCTATGATAACGGAGTATTTGAAGAAACTTTACGAGACGATCCGGTCCGTTGCCGGGATCACCGTTGTGCTGGCCATTGTGGTGGCCATATTGAGCAGTATTTTCAGGGGGCCTTATATCATTGTCAACACCGTGGTGACCGGCGGGATGCTGGCACTGATGTCCATAGGTTTGGCCCTGGTTTTCGGGGTGATGAACGTGGCCCAGTTCGCACATGGCGAGTATTTCATGATCGGTTCTTTGACCGCGTATTATACCTTTATTCCCATTGAAAGATATCTTGGCGCCAACCCCAATGCAGCCCTGTCGTTCCTGGCGCCGCTGGTGAGCATCTTGGCGGCGTTTTGTATGGGGGCGCTGATGGGGGTTTTGAGCGAGAAGCTGATTTTCTATAACCTTAGAAAGCGCAGCCGGACTAACTGGGTGATGAATTCTTTTTTGCTGACCGTGGGCATTTCGGTGCTTCTGGTCAACGGCCACCAGCTGATTTTCGGCACCGAGTTAAAGGGGATTGTGCGCTACTGGACCGGCAGACCCTTTTGTATCATGGATGTGTTCGTTTCCCGGGACCGGTGTTACGCCTTTATTTTGTCGGTGCTGGTCATCGGGCTGTTCTGGTTGTTTATGAAGGCGACCCGAACGGGCCGGGCCATCCGGGCCGTGTCTCAGGATGAGACCGGGGCTCAGATGGTGGGGATCGATCTTAGTGGCATCCAGGTGCTGACCATGGCGCTGAGCTGCGGGCTGGCGGGTATTGCCGGAGCCAGCCTGCTGTTTATGTTCCCCAGTTACCCGTCGGTAGGGTTAGATCCGCTATACATGTCCTGGTTCGTGATCATACTTGCGGGCATGGGCAATGTGCTCGGTGCTGTGGTGGGGGCTTTCATGGTGGCTCTTTTAAAGGTGCTGACGATGGAATATATCGGTAGCGGCTGGGATTTTGTGGTGCCCACGGCGCTGATCATGCTGATTCTGATTTTCAAGCCCAACGGTATTTTCGGATCCGACGTCCGGGGCGTTCTTGAACAGTAGGAGAGATTGCATGCAAACAACCAAGGCAAAATCGGAACTGAATCTTTTTGACAGGGTCTTAGACCTGTTGAGCTTAAAACCGCTGGGGGCCATCGGGCTTGTGATTTTGGTGATCCTGCCGCTGGTGCCCCCATTTAACCAGGAGTACCTGATCCGGTGGCTGTGTGCCGCGGCTCTGATTGCCGCTGCTTCGGTCTCCTTTGACTTTACGGCCGGGTTTATCAACATCGTAAACTTCGGCTACTACGCCATTGTGGGGCTGGGTGGGTATACCTCGGCCATTTTGGTCGACCGGTTCGGGATCTCGCCGTGGATCGGAATTTTTGTCGGGGCGCTCAGCGCCGGGCTGCTGGGGTTTTTTCTGGGGATAGTGACCCTGCGTTTGCGCGGGATATTCGCCGCGGTAATGGCCTGGTTCATGGGGCTTGCCCTGATGGGTCTGGCCACCAAGGCGGTGTGGCTGACCCGGGGGTCTCTGGGGCTTCGCGTCGAGCGTTTGTTCGACTCCCCGTCCAACCTGCCCTACTACTATGTCATTTTGGCCATGATGCTGGTGACCTATGTGATCACCAAGGGGGTGACCCGCTCGGACATGGGCCTGGCCTTCAAGGCCATCGGCCAGAACATGGATGCGGCGCGAACCTCGGGGATCAATCCGGTCTACTACCGGATTGTCAACTTTACACTTTCGTGTACTCTGGCAGGTCTTTTGGGGGGCTTTTACGCCCACTACTACGGGATATTAACGCCCGAGATGATGCACACTTCCAAGACCGTGGAGGTCCTGGCCGTGGCTTACATCGGCGGAAGGGGCAGTTTGTGGGGCGGTGCGGTGGTGGCCTTTCCCTTTATCTACGCCATGGAGATGGTGCGCTCGTCACTGTCCAACCTTCCCGGCCTGAACCTGATTCTGTACGGACTTTTACTCATTCTGGTGATGATCTACTATTCAGGCGGTTTTGCGGCATTTTTCCAGCAGCATTTTAGCAAACCCAAGAATATAATCCTCTACTACCTGGTAAATGGCAAAAAAACGGCGTGATCGATCTGCTGCCTGTCGTTTCCTGCTCCTTTCCTCCGGTCGGATTTGTGCCGCACAGGAGACGGCGGCAGACCTTGAAAAAGAGGATTTAAAAGTAATTCATAACAACGTGGCAGTTTGTCATCTTCGAAGCAGAACACCCGGAGAAGTAATGAGGGTTATGAACTCTCCATAGGGTGGGGGAAGGTTATTTCACAACGCTAATAAAACATGAGGAGACAGACACAATGGCAGAGTTGTTCGGAAAGATGGCGGAAGAATTGATTACCGGAAACATCGAAGGTGTTTCACAAATGACCCGCGAAGCCTTTGAGGTTCTTGTGTGTCCAGAATTCATCTCTGATTGAACCAAAGGTCGTAGAAACGGAGAAGGTCTTGAATGGATTGATTCGTGCCTTGCGAGATGTTTTATAGCCTTCAGCCTAAACACCTAAGTTATGTATAGCCGGTATGGGAAAAATGGCCTGGACCTTACAAGAAATCGCGTTCATCTGGGCACAGGGGGGGCAGCCATAAAGGTCCTAGATCTTGAGACCGGTGTGGCCAGATCCACCACCCTTCAAGACCTGTATCAACTGACACGGCTGGTGGATCAACTGGATAATATCCACTTTCTGGTCAGGCCGTGTATCCCGACAGATATTCCAAAAGAGGCCTATGACGTGAATGTATTTTACACGTGCT
>DUZK01000030.1 GCA_013349495.1 Deltaproteobacteria bacterium | reverse complement strand
AGCACCTTCATGCTGTTCGATGTAACGCCCCCTAATGCACTCAGACAGTCATACTGCTGCGAATCGGCTCACCTTCACCGCCTATTCCACAAATCAACTTGGCTTTTGTAGATAACCAGGAAAGATTATTATTTGTGTGTATCTGCGGAAATCTGCGTCCTATTTAACTTAATGCATCCAGGGCCCGGCAGTCTTCCAGCGTCCATCCTATTTGAATCTGTTGGCCCTTTTCGATGATTAGATGACCACCCTGTGAATTGGGAACCTTCACGATGAAATCGTCGTTGCCGCAGACACTCATTCGGGTGCGAATATGATCGCCGAGGTAAATGAGTTCCTGAACGACGCCTTCAAAGATATTTTCGATACCCTCTTTAGACGGGTTGAGGATGACTCTTTCGGGTCGAAGCGAAAGACTGGTCCGGTTACCCACGTTGTTGATATTGACTTTGAGCGCTCTTATGATTCCGCCGCCATCGGTTTCAACCGTACACGCGTCGCCGTTAATGGCGGTTACATTTCCTGAAAATTTATTGTTCTCGCCGATAAATTGCGCCACAAACGAATTCTCCGGCGCTTCATATAGATTTTCCGGTGTTGAAAGCTGCTGGATGACACCGTCATTAAAAACAGCGATTCGGCTGGACATGATCATCGCTTCACTCTGGTCATGGGTGACATAGACCATTGTTACATTTAAATTCTCATGGATGTGCTTGATTTCGTATTCCATCTGCTCTCTGAGGTTTTTATCCAGCGCACCCAGCGGCTCGTCCATGAGCACCAGCTGGGGTTCAAAGACAAGTGCCCGGGCCAATGCGATGCGCTGTTGCTGGCCGCCTGAAAGCTGGATCGGTTTGCGGGCCCCGAAACCGGACAGCTCTACCATATCCAGCGCTCTGGAAACTTTTCGATGGATTTCATCTTTGGAAACCTTTCGGACCTGGAGGGGAAAGGAGAGGTTTTCGCGCACGGTCATATGCGGGAAAAGGGCGTAATCCTGAAATACGATCCCGATGCCTCTTTTATGGGGAGGGATGTTCCCGATGGATTTATTTCCGATGAATATCTCTCCATGGGTCGGTGTTTCAAAACCGGCCAGCATCATCAACGTGGTCGTTTTGCCTGAACCGGACGGTCCCAACAAGGTGAGAAATTCCCCCTCAAAAATGTCCAGATTAAGATCCTTGATGACGAGCGTTTCACCGTCAAAGCTCTTATCGACATGGTTGAACCGGACCAGCATTTTCGGGTTTTCAGAGCCGCCTTTCATTTTTGTCGTCTGTTAAATTCTTATCAAAAGATGCACTGCAAGGTTATGGAATCGGAATCGCTAAATTACCCAAATCTATTGAAAACGCCTCAGGCTGTCAACGTTTTTATCGTGTCTCATACATACGATTGAAGCCTTATTGACAGGCAACCCAATTTTCACTATATTTACCGAGTTAGAGCGAGATTTCTTGTCAACCCGTCAAGCAAACGAATCAATCAATCTTACAAAGGAGGAAAAAGCCGATGAAGCGTATTTCTATTCTCGTCGCGATCATTGTCGGTGTCGCTCTGTTGGCCGGAATCACCGTTCCGGCGGACAGCGACGCCCGTGAACTTACGATTGTCAGTTGGGGGGGAGCATATCAGGAGGCACAGCGAAAGGCATACTTCGACCCGTTCATGAAAAAAACCGGAAAGAAGATACTGGACGAATCCTACAATGGCGAGATGGCCAAAATCAAGGCCATGGTTGAAGCGAAGAACGTAACCTGGGATTTGGTACAGGTTGAAGCCCCGGAGCTTATAAACGCCTGTGAGGAGGGCCTGCTGGAGATCATCGACTGGAGCCGGGTCGGCGGCAAAGGAAGCTTCATCCCGGCAGCAGCCATGGGCGAATGCGGGGTCGGGTCCATTGTGTGGGCATTTGTCCTCGCCTACGATGCCGGCAAGATCACCGGCGAAGGCCCCAAGAGTTGGGCGGACTTCTGGAATGTAAAAAAATGGCCGGGCAAACGCGCATTGCGAAAATCGGCTAAGCCTGCCCTTGAAACCGCGCTGCTTGCCGACGGCGTGCCGGCGGCTGACATCTACAAAATGCTTTCCACCAGTGCCGGCATCGACCGGGCCTTCAAAAAGCTCGACGAACTCAAGCCTAACTTACAGTGGTGGGAAGCCGGTGCCCAGCCCCCGCAGTGGCTGGCTGCCGGAGACGTGGTGATGACCTCAGCCTATAACGGGCGAATCAGTGCGGCGGTCAAGGAAGGACGCAATTTTAAAATCGTCTGGAACGGGCAGCTGTATGCGCTTGATTCATGGGTCATCGTCAAGGGGAGCCCCAACATCGATTTGGCCTATGAATTTATTCAGTTTGCCAGCCAGCCTCAAAATCAGGCGATTTCGGCAGCCGCTATTCCTTACGGCCCAACCCATATTAAAGCCGTGGCAGAAGTTGATCCCAAAATAGCACGCGATCTGCCGACGCATCCAGACAACTTGAACGGATCCGTGTTGCTCAATACCGAATGGTGGGTGGAGCATCAGGCAGAGCTTAATGAACGCTTTAACGTCTGGGCTTCTAAATAGAAACGAAATCCTGTCCTCGTAATTCAGCAGAGGGGCGGTATACCGCCCCTCAGTTTTTTCTTGCTAATGTATAAACGGTTGAGATGAACCCTTCTTATCAAAAACTGGACGCGGCTGAAGGATTATCCCTGAAAGTCAGGCTGCGTAGAGCCGAGCGGAAGCGTAAAATCAAGGCAGCCGGTTTGGTGGCGCCGCTTTTCTTTTTTCTGTTGACGACGTTCATCATCCCGATCCTGATGCTGCTTTACCGCGCCATCGACAACCCTGAAATCATGGCCGTCATGCCCCGGACGGCACAGGCGATTCAGAAGTGGGACGGCGCCGCCCTGCCCGATGAGCCGGTTTTTGCCGCCCTGGCAGACGATTTGAGACAGGCCCGCAAGGACCGGACGGTAGGTATGGCCGGGAAACGCCTGAATTACGATATCACCGGTTTTCGGACCCTTGTACTCAATACGGCCCGGAAGGTCTCCCGGATGAAAACAGAACCGGCGTCTTATCGGGAGAAGATTATCGGTATGGACAAGCGCTGGGGAGAGTTGCTCTACTGGTCTGCGGTGAAGCGCGCGGCCGCACCGTTCACCGATTTTTACATTCTATCCGCTTTGGATCTTAAGCGCGACAGTGGCGGTCACATCGTGCGGGTGCCGGCAGAGAGAGCCCTTTACCTGAAGGTCTTATTTCGAACCCTATGGATGAGCCTTATCGTCACATTGTGTTGTCTGATCCTGGGATACCCGGTTGCATGGCTGCTGGCAACATTGCCGGTGCGGATCAGCAATTTATTGATGATTCTGGTTTTGTTGCCGTTCTGGACATCCCTGCTGGTCCGGACGGCTTCCTGGATCATCGTCCTTCAAAAAGAAGGGATTATCAATGAAATCCTGACCAGGCTGAATCTGACGTCCGCCCCCCTCCAGCTGGTCTTCAACCGATTCGGGGTATACGTGGCAATGACCCACATCCTTCTGCCTTTCATGATCCTGCCGCTCTACAGTGTCATGAAGAATATTTCACCCTCTTACATGCGCGCAGCCGTGAGCCTGGGCGCCAATCCTGTTGTTGCGTTCTGGAAGGTCTATGTGCCGCAATCACTGCCGGGAATCAGCGCAGGGTGTTTGCTGGTCTATATCCTGGCCATCGGCTACTATATAACGCCGGCCCTGATAGGAGGCCCTAAAGATCAGATGCTCAGTTATTTCATAGCGTTTTTCACCAACAACACCATCAACTGGGGTATGGCTTCGGGGCTTGCAGTGCTGCTTCTGGGAGCAACCATACTCCTTTATACCGTCTTCAACCGGTTTATCGGGATAGATCGACTCCGTATGGGATGACGTCATGGCGCTCAACGTTTATGCTTCTCCTTTGGAAAAAATTTGGTATTACCTGATCCGTGTTTTCTGCGTGCTGGTTCTTATCGGCCTGGTACTCCCCATCATGGTCATCATCCCGATCTCGTTTACTTCGGACACCATGCTGACCTATCCCATGCCGGGCGTAAGTCTCCGGTGGTTCAAGGAGTTTTTCAGCTCGGTGATGTGGACCCTGTCCATGAAAAACAGTTTTATCATCGCAGGAGCTACCACAGCCCTTGCCACAGCCCTCGGCACATTGTCGGCCATCGGGCTGACAATGGCAAATTTTCCGTTCAAGGGCATCATTACCGGGATTATGATCATGCCGATGGTGGTGCCGATCGTGATTACCGCTGTGGGCATCTACTTTTTCTTTGCCTGGACCGGACTGGCGGGCACCCATCTCGGTATGATCCTCGCACACACGGCGCTTGCCACCCCTTTTGTGGTCATTACCGTCACGGCGACATTACAGGGCTTCAACCGCAATCAGATTCGCGCCGGAGCCAGCCTTGGGGCATCTCCGGGAAGAGTTTTTTTTAAAGTGACCTTGCCTCAGATTCTACCGGGTGTGATTTCAGGCGCCTTGTTCGCTTTCGTCACATCATTTGACGAGGTGGTGGTGGCGCTGTTTATTGCCGGATCCGAACAGTACACCCTACCACGGCAAATGTTTGCGGGGATTCGGGAGAAGTACAACCCAACCATCGCTGCCGTGGCCGCGATGATGATTGTCGTATCTGTTGCGCTCTTGGTATCGGTGGAACTCCTTCGCCGCCGTAACGAAAGGCTGCGTGGTATTACGCAATAGATGAGCCCCGAATTCATCGTAAATATCCATGGACAACATTGAAGATGAAAGTCTCGCAAAGGTCCCTGATCATCATCGCAGCGATTGTGTGGTATGCGGGAGGAATCGCTTTGCTGTTAAAAGGCGGTGCTTTGATCAAACAGGCATATTCAATGGATGCCGAATCAATTTGGACAGTGATTGCAGCACTTGTCGGTATCGGTATCGGTGTCGGTTTGATTAAGGGTAGATTTCTTTTCAGCAGAAGCTGTAAAAAGAACATTGAACGAATAAAAACGATTGCCTACCCAAGCGTCTGGCAGTGTTTCAGGCCCGGCATGCTGATATTTCTATCTGTTGTAATTCCTGCCGGCGCATGGATGTCCAGGGCTGCAACCGGAAATTATCTCCTTTTGTGTTTGGTCGGCGCCCTCGATTTATCCATTTCCTTTGCCCTTTTCACATCAAGCAGCGTATTCTGGAAAAAGTAAAATTTTAAAATCATATTTTTACCGGCACAGATTATCCAGACCTTCTTCCAGGATGGCGAGCCCCCGCTCCAGCTGTTCATCAGTAATCACCAGAGGCATGAGGGTTCGGATGACATTGCTGTGGTGCCCGCAGGAAAGGATGACAAGGCCCTTTTCAAAACACCACTGGACCAACTTTTTGGCTTCCGATGTTGCCGGTTTTTTGGTCTCTCGATCTTGAACCAGTTCCATTGCCATCATCGGACCTCTCCCCCGAACCTCTCCGATCATTTCATAACGCTCGGATAGGGCTTCGAGTCGAGGGGAGATCTTTTTACCCAAAGCAACCCCCGTCTCCAGCAGTCCGTCCTGAAAAAGAATATCGAAAACAGCCAATGCAGCTTTACAGGAGATGGGGTTGCCGGCAAAGGTTCCCCCCAGCCCGCCCACATGAACGATTTCCATCATGTCTTTGCGGGCGGTGACGGCACCCAGCGGCATGCCGCCGGCCAGGCTTTTTGCCAGAGTAATAATGTCGGGCTCGATTCCCCAGTGTTCGATGGCGAAGAAGGTTCCGGTGCGCCCGGTTCCGGTCTGCACCTCGTCGATGATGAGGGCAATAGCGTACTTCCGGCAAATACTCTGGATCTTTTTAAAGTATTCCGGCGGCGGCGTGATGAACCCGCCTTCACCTTGAATCGGTTCGGCAATGACCGCTGCCGTGGATTCCGCTGAAACATAGTCGACGAAAAAATCTTCCAGGTAATCTGCGCAGGCGATCTCACATCCCGGGTATTTAAGGCCGAATGAACAGCGATAACAGTAGGCAAACGGCATACGATAAACTTCCGGCACGAAGGGCTCGAAACCGAGTTTGTAGGGGTTGATCTTGCTGGTCAAACTCATGCCCATATATGTTCGTCCGTGGAAAGCGTTCTCAAAACAAATGATCGCCGGCCTTTTCTTCACATACCGGGCAAGCTTTACCGCATTTTCGACCGCCTCTGCTCCGCTGTTGGTAAACATGGTCATTTTGTCAAAGTCACCCGGTGCGATATTGTTCAGCTTTTCCGCCAGCTCAACGTAAGTGTCATACATGGCGACATGGAAGCAGGTATGGATATACTTGTCGGCCTGATCCTTGATTGCCGCCACCACTTTCGGATGGCAATGCCCGACGTTGTTGACCCCGATACCGCCGGCAAAATCGATGAGTTCACGGCCTTCCACATCGATCATAACGGCCCCGCGCGCTTCACGGATAAACGCAGACGTGACATTGAAGGGGGCTTTCGGTACATGTTTGTTGCGAAGTTCTGCCAACTCTTTAGGTTTGTTTGCCGTAGCCATACGCGATCCTCCTTGTTTTATTTTTCTATGAACACTGCTGCCTATTTCTTAGTAAATTCTTGCGACCGTTCATACAGCGCGTCGCCATACTTCTCTTTCAGTTTCAGGCGTTGAACTTTCCCGGTTGATGTTTTGGGCAGATCTTCATGTTTAACCCGGATGATTGCCCTTGGGCACTCGTAGGGAAGCAAACCCGAGATCCGACCATCTTTTAGCGCCATTTGAAGCGCTTCCATCCCCTGTTCCTTTCCATCCGCAATGACACCGATCTCCTCTCCAAACCGCGGATGAGGAAAGCCGATCACAAAACAGTGGTAAATCTCGGTAAATATATCGAGAATGGTTTTTTCCAGGGCCAACGGCGATATGTTTACACCACCCTTGATGATAATTTCTCTGAGACGACCTTTGATAAAAAACATCTTTCGATCGAGCATGTTTTTCCAAAAACCCAGATCTCCGGAATGGTACCAACCGCCGCGAAAGGCGATTTCCGTCTGCTCGTGGTTCTTGACATACCCGCGAGTCACATTGGGGCCGCGAATGCATATCTCTCCTTCCGCTCCTTCTGCACAGTCCGCATTGTTTTCGTCCAGGACGGCGACATTGTTGTAGCACATTTCAGCACCGATGCTATTGGTCCGGACAACTTCCAGATACTCATCTTCACTTAACCCATAGGGGACTCCGGTGCAGCGCAGACTGGTTTCGGTTGAGCCGTAACCCTGGATCAACGGGATCTTGTACTGGTTGTAGAATTTTATGACGTCGTTTACCTGAACAGGGGCGGATCCTAACTGAATGCGTGACACTTGCTGCAGGTCGGCCTTGTTTTCTTCAAATGCATTTTGCTCGGAAAGCAGATCGTATGCGATGGTCGGGACGATAGAGGCCAGGGTGGCCTTGTGGTCAGCCATCACTTTCCAGAATCTCGATTTCGAATATCGGGTGGACAAGAGAATCGTCCCGCCGGATAAAATCGTTGCCAGGGAGAAGGTCGTTGAATTGATATGATGAAGCGGCAGGAGAATGTGAAACCGATCGTCTTTGTTCAGCTTTAACCAGTCCAGGATTTGCGCCGCATCGGTCCACAGGCATCCCAGTGTCAAGCGAACCCCTTTGGGATGCGACGTGGTTCCCGAGGTAAACATGATTAGACAATCCGTATCCAAAGGGCATTCGATTTTTGAGAATATCTCATTTCCCCCGGCTTTCTGAGCACCCCGGACAAGGTCGAAATATTGATTTTCCCTATCGAGTTCCACAACCTGAACCGACGGCATCTGTTTCCGTATCTGCTCAATTTCCCATCCATCTACCTGTTCCGTACGAACAAATAAAACGTTTGCCCCGGTAAGCTGCAGTTTATAGAGTTTTCTCTCGAGCGTATCCCTCTTGCTGTCGAGGGGAACCGTTTTCAACCCCATACTCCAGGCCGCCCAATTGATAACCAGAAGCTCCGGTTTGTTTACCATCAATAAAGATATGGTATCGCCGGGAGTCAGCATCAGCTCGTCGGTGAAAAAGTGGCAGCTTTTAATTAAAAGATCGACAAGCTCACAATAACTGATATTCAAAGCGCCGGTCTTTCCATCCCCGACGGCAACAATCGCATCTTTTTCCGGATGCGCAGCGGCGCACGATGCAATCGATTCCATGAGTGAATCATAAGGCGGTGTGAACGTTTGAACCTCATTGTTTTTAATACATTGAGAGACACTCATGGACTGGTTCATCTCCTTGACCCCGAAATCACTATATGGTTCTTCGCTTTGGTATTGTAACTACTTCTATTCGCTTTTCTCAATTAAGCCAGAAAAGGATAGAAGACATCATAGGCCAGGAGATCTTCCTCGACACTGTGCGGTTGATGCAAGACACCCTTTGGGATCCTGAAAAAGGAGCCCTCCACCATGGGGAGATCTCCTATTTCGTCGATCCACATCTTCGCCTTGCCCTTCAGCACGTAAATGATATCATCGGAATTTTCATGGATATGTTTCGGTACTTCGAGCCCCACCGGCAGGTGCACCAGGAGGCATGTGAGATCCACATTCTCATCTCTGTTGGACAGGAGATAGCCGACTTTCGCCTTTTCCAACTGAGGATGGGGTTCCCACTTGACCTCATCTGATTGAATGATTTTGCTTTTTCCCATCTGCTGACCTCCTTCATAGATAGATACGGAAGTGTTTTGCGGTTTTTCAGCATAGACATCTCCAATTGACGAGTCAAGGAAAAGCTGGGCCGTATTTTAAAAGATTATGGAACGATAATATCGCAAGCAGGGAATTTTTAAATGCTGAAATGCAAAAATATTGAGTTTCATTTCCGCATGGTTTAATCATGAAGGAATCTTCTCGTCCTGGCCATGGTCAATGTTTAAAACTAATCAACCTGAGGGAGTCAGCAAATGAAACCAGAGATCAAGAGAATTGAAGACATTCCGCCCCAAACGGTAGGCGGCCACGAAGGGTTTGCCGCGCAGCGATTGTTAAAGTTGTCATCTGAGGACGTTACCGTCCGACTCATAAAAGTGGTGCCCGGGGGCAAAGGGCCGGTTCCGGCTCATCGGCATCCGGACACGCACTTCTTCTGGGTGCTCGAGGGAACGCTTGAACTGGAAATGGACGGCACGATCCATCCGATACCCAGCGGCAGCTGCATTGAAGTTCCACCGAACATCATACACCAGCTCCGGTGTGGAGACGAATCCCCCATGACGGTTTTAGCGATAAAATGGAAATGAGTATTGTAGCGGATTTATCCCAATAGAGCCAGGCTAAACCAAGGCAGGTAGGTGATAATGGCTAAAGCAACCAGGAGTATGGCGATGAAGGGAAGCGAGGCCATGTAGAGTTTTAAGACCGGTTTTTCGAACCGGATACTGGCAATAAACAGATTGATCCCCAGTGGTGGAAGGGAAGCACCGATTTCGAGATTGGTAAGGAAAATGATTCCCAAATGAATGGGGTGGATGCCGTAAGCATGGGCAATGGGTGTGAGCATCGGGACCACCACCAGCAGGGCCGAGAATATACCCATGGTACATCCTGCAGCCAAAAGAAACAAATTCAACACCACTAGAAAAAGATATCGATTTTCAATATGGGTTTTAAAAAGACCCAATATCTTCATGGGAATCTGATCATCGATCAGATAATTGGTCAGCCCCATTGCAGCCCCGAAGATAATCAGGATCGTACCCACCAGCACCATGCTTTTTTTCATGATCTCCGGCAGTTCTCTCCACCGGATATCCCGGTAGATGACCACTTCAACGAGCAGCACATAAACCGCCGTGGTGGCGGCAGCCTCACTCACCGCAAAATATCCGCTATAGATTCCGCCCAAAACGATGAAAGGCAGCGGGAGTTCCCATATTGCCGCTTTCAACGCGTTGTACACTTCTTGAATTTGAAAGTCTGTTTTGGGCACATCGGCCCGAATGGATCGATGAACATTAAAGACCGAAAGCAAAATCAGTAAAAGGATTCCTGGCAGAATACCTGCAAGGAACAGTTCATCGATTCGAACCTTTGCCACAATTGCGTATATGATAAGCGGAAGACTCGGAGGAAACAAAAGGCCCAACGTACCGGATGTGGTCAATAGCCCGAGGGAAAATATCTCAGGATATTTTCCTCGTACCATGGCGGGCAGCAGAATCCCGCCAAGCGCGATGATGGTGAGACCCGTGGCGCCGGTCAGGGCCGTAAAAATGGCACATGTAATCAAGGCGATGATGGAAAGTCCTCCCGGCAGCCAGCCCAGCATGGCATCCGAAAGCCGGATCAATCTTTTGGGTGCTTTGCTTTCCGAAAGGAGATATCCGGCAAATGTAAACAATGGAATCGCTACCAGCAAGGGGGTGGTGGCCATTCGGTGCATTTCAATGATGACGGCAGAAAGATCGATCTGACTGGTGTAGAATAGATAGAGCGTAAAGCCGGAGATGACCACAAAAATGGGAGCCCCGAAAAGCATCAGAAGAAGCACAATAGCAGAGGCGACAATTAGATTCATGATTGACGATTCAACTGTTTTTAAAAATGGTTGAAAGCTCCCTGAACGATTTAAAGCCGAAACGCAGCGTCATGAGTGCGAAGGTGATAGGGATGATCAGTTGCAAGAACCAGACAGGACACCCTAATGCAGAGATGTCGCCCATCAGCGCTTCGTTTTGAATAAATTTATAGGCGGCAACCGTTAGAACGCCACAGATAAAAGCGGAAAACAGTTTGGTTATAAACTGGACAAGAACGCTTCCAACACCGGGTATCCATTGTAAAGCCACATCGATTTGGATGTGTTTGCCCTCACGAGCAGCAAGGGCTGCTCCGATAAAACCGACCCATACAACCAGATATCTGACGAGCGTATCACCCCAGGGCATTCCCGTGGCCAAGAGATTCCGGAGTACAATCTGCCAAAAAGCCACCAGGATCATAAGGCTTAAAAAAATTGCCAGGAGAAATTGCTCCAGTTTCCCCAACCATTCATCCAGCCGATCCCATGAGTCCATTACTTCTTTTCCTTCCGATACGCCTCTAGATGACCATACACCTCATTTAAGACGTCCTTTGACAAGACATTGTTTCCCAAACGCTGCATCGCCGCATTGGACAGCGATTTGAATTTCTCAATCTCTTCTCTGGCAGGTTTGAGTATTTTCACACCGTGCTTTTCCATCACCGCGATGGCTTCGTGATTTTGTTTTCGGATTACATCTTTCATTTTGGTCATGTAGCGATCAATACTTTCCGTCATTAATTGCAGATCCGCCTTGGGTATGGCATTCAACACCTCCCTTTTTATGACGATTCCGCCTGCCAGATACATCAACGGGACATCCGTCATAAATTTTGTCCTCACAAACCATTGCAGGGAAATGGCTCCTGCGGGCGGAGCATAGACCACCTGAATCATATCGGTTTGAAGCCCTAAGAGTACATCCGGGATTGAGAGCGGAATCGCTGAGATATTTGCCTCGTCAAATATGGCTTGTGCAATGGGTGCATCCTCCCAGGTCCACACTTTTGCCTTTTTCAAATCAGACAAGGTATTTATGGGAACAGTAGACATCATGCGCACGAATCCGCCCTCAGACCAGCCCATCAGAACATATCCCTTGTCTTCAAAACCCTTTTTGAAAAAGACGTCCATTTTGGTCAAAACATAATCGACCTCATCATAGGTTTCAAAAAGGAAAGGAACTTGAGTTACGTTCACGTCTTTCATTAACGTCGAAAGGCCCGGTGCCAATAACGCAGCGCCATGTATTTGACCGATATACATCTTCCTCAGCATATCCTTCTCGTCCCCCAAGACTCCCCCGGGGTATATCCTGAAGCTAACCCGGTTATCGGTCTTTGCCATCAAGTCTGCATTTAATTCATTGAAAACCTGCATCCAGGCACTACCGTCCGGAGCGATAGTGGCCATTTTAATAACAACTTTCTTTTGAGCTCCAAGAGTCGTTGAATTCAAAAGGACGAGAACAATAAGACCAAGGCCCATGATTTTTAGAACATTTAATCTGCCCATTTCATTCACTCCTGCCTAAAAATATTCTTCAACGCGGTCAAGCATTTCCTTTGCCTTTTTGTGGGCCGCACTGTTCAGAAGGGTCAAATCGGGTAGGACATCGGCCGGCGTATCGAGAACTTTCTGAAGCACGGATTCAAACAGTTTCCTGTCAAAAGCCCTCTTTGCGTAATGCTCCGCATAATAAATATAGGCCATTAAAAACTTTCCTTGACCGAATTTGATTGCGCTTTGAAAATGCTTCCTGGACTGATCGAGGTTTCCCCCGGCCACTTTTGGCCGGATCGCATACCACATGCCCATAAAGAGATGCGGGCCACCGTAGTAAAACGCTTCATCAATCTCAAGCACCCGTCTCATCATCAGCTCTACCCTAGGCAGTTCAGCCAGCGCCGCCATAGAATTCATGTTTGATCCGATCCAGCTTCCCCAGCACGAGGCAGCCCAGAACAGATAAGGAACATCCGCCTTCCCAAGATTTGTGAGTGCGTGTTCCAGATCTTCAAAGTTGCTGCCGCTCGGGTTTTTAAGTCCCCTCTGTACCAGAGATCTTAACGCATAATTCTTGGCTTTGCCATAAAGAACGACCGCGTATTCCTGATCTTCTGCAAAAGCGGATGCAAAGGAAGCATAGCCCTGTGCAGCGGCAATTAACAGCTGCTCATTTTCCGGCAACGCCTCAACCATTCCGTCCATCAACATGAGATAGGCAGGCATGCCTGCCTGAATCACCCTCAGGTCGGATTGCCTGGAAGAAGATTTTACCACATCTTCCAACAGCAAGGCTGCAGCACCGACCGTCATCTTCTTGTAGGAAGCGCATGATAGTAAAAGGGGAATAATAAGAAATGAAAGCAAGATCCCAATGTGATTTCGGATAAGCCACATTTTCTTAGCATCAAACATCTGAGAGCACAGTCTATTTAATTGGTTCATTTTCATTATATCGGGATGGACTTGACCGTGGGTTTCCTTTTAGATCAAAATGACAAAAATTCTCTATGAATTCAGCACAATATATAGGAATGAAATTCTTACGTCAAGAACCCAAATAATGGGTTCCCTAAAACTTGACAAGAAAGAATAGAGAGCCGTACAGATTCTCTTTTGGCGAAGGCGAATCATATGGCGCAAATTTAAAGTGATGATATCATCTGGTTATATAAAGACCAAATGATATTAGCAGGTTGCTTTAATTTTTTTGGATTTAATCCCCCGCAGCAAACTGCGGGGGAGGTCATTGTTAACTTATGGCATAACGTCTTTTGCCATTTGTTTCCAATTCCTTTGAATTTCCCTTGAAATGAGAAAGCAACTGTTCGTTTGCCGTTAACAGAAGTTTTTTCGTGGTTTTCCATGAAATACACGCATCGGTTACAGAGACCCCGTATTCCAGGCACTCAAGATCACTGTTAATTTTTTGATTCCCTTTATTTAGATTGCTTTCCAGCATCAAACCGATGATGTCATGGTTTCCGTCCAGGCGCTGATTAATAACATCTTTCCAGACTATGGCCTGGTTCTCATACTTTTTTCTGGAATTGGAGTGAGAGCAGTCTACCATGATCGTTTCAGGTAGTCCCTTCTCATTCAGCATGCTCTTTGCTTCCGAAATGCTCACGGAATCGTAATTGGGCCGTTTTCCCCCACGGAGCACCAAGTGAGTCCAAGGATTTCCAGTGGTTTTCACAACGCTGGTTCGGCCGTCTGGATCGATCCCTAGAAAATGCTGGGGGGCTCCTGCCGCCATCATGGCATTTACCGCTGTTGTCAGTCCCCCGTCGGTGCAGTTTTTGAATCCAATGGGCATGGATAAACCACTGGCCATCTCCCGGTGAGTTTGGGACTCTATGGTTCTGGCTCCGATGGCAGACCAGCAGACCAAACCCGCAATATATTGAGGAGTAATGGGATCCAACATTTCCGTTGCCGTGGGCAGCCCCATTTCCGTTATATCCAATAACATCTTGCGCGCCTTTCTAAGACCTCGCATCATGTCGCAACTGCCATCCAGACAAGGGTCGTTGATCAATCCTTTCCAGCCCACAGTTGTTCTCGGTTTTTCAAAATAGACCCGCATTACGACAAACAGGGTTTCCGCAACTTGTTGTTTTAAACGGTTTAACCGTTCAGCATACTCGAGAGCCGCTCTTTCATCATGGATGGAGCATGGCCCCACAACAACAAGCAGGCGCCGGTCTTCTCTGTTGAGTATCGCCTGGATGGTTTTCCTGGATGAGACCACGGTTTGGCAGGCTTCATCACTGAGCGGGATTTCATCATTCAACTCATTGGGGGAGATGAGGGGTTCAAATCCTTTAACATGCAGGTCGTAGGTTTTTTTCATTTTTCTTCTCCTTTGCCTCCTAAAAGGCGACGTTTCTTTAATTTTCTGCAGACTTCCAAAAACAAAAAAGCCGAAGGCTTTGTCTGCCTTCGGCTTTTAATTTTTTAGTTTTTTTTAGCGCACCCAAGGCAGATTATTATGGATCAGCAATAATAATAAAATCCAAAAAAGCTGCTAAAAAGGGTGTGTAACACTTACTTTCGATCCTCTCATTTGTTGACATTGTGTATCTATTATCGAAGCGATTGAGGAATGTCAAGCAATTTGACTTGAAAATAAACTTTTAATATAAAAGGGGGATGCCAAGGATGATAAGGAGTGAACCATTTGGAATCGTTTAACCGGATAAAGGACCGGCTCACCCTAACCGAGGACAATCGCCTGATGCTGTCTGAGGTGCCCATGATTCTGACACCACGATGGTTTTTTGTGGGAATCATGAAGCGGGTGGCGGAGAAAGCAGGAAGCGACATCGCCTCTGAAATCTACTATGAAGCCGCTTTTGACGGAGCATACAAATGGGCCAAGGTTCAAATGGAAAGCGGTTTAAAGGGCCGTGCGGTGGTCGAACAGTATCTGGGATCCATGACCCATCGGGGTTGGGGACGCTTTGAAATCAACCGGTTTGACGAAGAAAACGGGACCGGACGGTTTCGCTATTTTCACTCGGCTGTTGCGTTGGAATACGGCAATACTGGAAACGCGGTGTGCCTATGGGTTCCCGGAGCGCTGGCAGGCGGATTTCAAGCTGTTCTGGATCAATCCGATCGGGACGTGATGGTGAAGGGTCGTGAGGATTCCTGTTTATCCCAGGGGCTGCCTTACTGTGAGTTTGCCGTTGATCCCATAGTGACGATTTCGTAAAAAGTTCAACGCCTGCGTTGTGCTTCATTTCGATGCCAATACGGCGTACAGGAGGTCTGTCTCATGACACGGAATTTGCGACGCCTTTTTATCCCGCCGTTTTTTGGCGTGGGAATTTGAAGCTTTTTACAATACCGCTCACAATTTATTCTTATAGATGCTTCCGTTTTTCATGATCAGCGTGATCTTTTCCCGGTAGTCTTGAAATATTGTCATATCCGCAAGGGGATCGCCGTCCACAAGGATAAGATCCGCAAGTTTTCCGGCTTCAACGGTACCCAGGTTGTTTGCCTGACGGATCAGTTCCGCGTTGGTTCTGGTTGCGGCCACCAACGCACCCATTGGGCCCATCACCCGGGCCTGAAGCGCGAGTTCCGTTCCCTTATAAACCTGCATGGGACCCAAGAGATCGGAACCGGACCCGATCTTTACACCTGCCCGGTAGGCGATCTCCAGTGCTTGGTAGGCTTTTTCAAGCGCCTGGTTGATTTTTCGGATGTTATTTTCCGGGATGCCCAACTCCTTGCCCATGCTCGATATCTTTTCATAGGTGACGATGGTGGGGACAAGGTATGCTCCGGCCTCCTTTATTTCCCCGGCTACGGATTCCCCCATCAAATTCCCGTGCTCGATGGTGCGGATGCCGGCTTTCAGGCAGTTTCGAATGGAGCGATCAGAGTAACAGTGTGCGGCCACATATTTGCCGGCATTTTCCGCTTCGAAAACAACGGCGCACAGCTCATCCAGGCTGTATTGGGCCGTATCAATTTCATCGGCAGGCGACATGGCGCCGCCGCCGGCCATGACCTTGAGATGGTCCGCACCTTGGCGAAGCTGTTCGCGAGAGGCTCTACGGACGGCATCCACCCCGTCGTAGATTCCGGAAGCCGTGCCGGCGGCATGTTCCACCGGATTGTAGGTTTCGGTTGGGAGTCGGCCATCGGCATGGCCGCCGGTCTGGGAAAGGATGCGGCCGCAGACAAACAGTCTCGGTCCAGGAATAAGCCCCCCGGCAACCGCCTGCCGAAATCCCGGATCTGCCCCTCCCACATCTCGTATGGTGGTAAACCCCTGATCCAACGTTTCTTTCAGGATCTTCACCGATTTAATCACGAGAACCGAAGTGAAGTTATGCCGCTGTTGATCCGTAAAGGAAGGCTCAACCGATCCGATGTGGACATGGGCGTCGATCAGTCCCGGCAGCAGGGTCTGTCCCTTGCAGTCGAACACCTCAGAATCGGCCGGCAGGTTTCCGGGCTGTCCGGATAAGACCTCTTTGATCCGGTCGCCTTCAATGATGACCGATCCGTCCTCTGCAGGTTCGGCGCCGGTGCAGTCGATGATGGTTGCGTTGGTGAGCGCAATGGTTTTCATAGATGATTTCTCCTTATCCCAGCAAAACTCGAGGCAGCCACAGAGCGATTTCAGGGAAAATGGTGATGATGATGACACCGATGACCATTAAAAAGAAAAACGGTGATGCCGCCAAGGCAATCTTTCCGATGGAATGGCCGGTCATTCCCTGGAGAACAAAAAGGTTAAAACCCACCGGCGGTGTGATTTGAGCCAGCTCGGTCATGGCTACTAAAAAAACCCCGAACCAGATGGGATCGAAACCCGCCGCCATCACCAGGGGCAGACAGATGGGAAGACTCATGACGGTAATGGATATGCCGTCCAGAAAAAACCCTAGGATGGTATAAAAAATGCCCAGAACAAACATCAGGCCGTAGGGGGAGAGGTTCAAGGCGCCGATGGCTTTGGAAATGTCCTGGGGCACGTGCATGAACCCCATGGCTGTGGATAAAAATGCGGCCGCTGCAAGCAGGGAGCAGACCATGCAGGATATTTTCAAGGCGCCCAGCAGGGAATCGATGAAGATCCGCAAGGTCAACTGACGAAGAACAAACGTGAGCACCAGGCTGGCCATCACTCCCACAGCCGCCGCCTCAGTGGGTGTCGCAATACCCGTATAGATGGAGCCGAGCACGATGACGATGAGGACCAGAATGGGCAACAATTGGACGATGCAGTACAGGTAATCTCTCAGCGCATAGTCGCCGCCTACACCTGGGGCGATATCCGGGTTGATCAATGATCGTATGATAATATAACTGGAGTAGAGCCCGCCCAGTAAAAGCCCGGGAAATACGCCGGCAATGAACAGCTTGGAGATGGATTCTTCGGCCAGCACACCGTAAATAATGAATACGATGGAGGGGGGAATCATCAAGCCGAAACTGCCGGCCCCTGCCAAGGAACCGATGGACATATTGGTATCATAATCTCTTTTCTTGAGCTCGGAAATGGTGATCCGCCCGATGGTTGCGGTTGTTGCCGTAGATGAACCGCTGACCGCTGCAAATAGAACGCAGCCGGCCACATTGGTGTGGAGCAGCCTTCCGGGAAGCTTGTCCACCAAGGGCGCCAGGCCTTTGAACAGCCGTTCGGCGATATCGGTTCGGAACATGAGCTCGCCCATCCACATGAACAGCGGGATGCACGCTATTTCCCAGCTTCCGGAAGCGGCATAGACCCGTTTGGCCATAATCGCCCCGATCCTGACCATGGGATAGTCGAGCAGAAACGCCTGGCCCATGATGCTGACCAGAATCAGTGCACCAAAGATCCATACACCGCTTCCCAGGAAAAGAATCATCAACACCAAAAGTACGAACGCATTGAAAATTGCTTCCATAGTGTATTCCTATTCTTCGACTTCTTTTGTGGCGGGAAGCCCTTTGAATATAAGAGAGAGAAGCATGGTCAACAATTGCAGCATAAAGAGAAAGAGGCCGATCACCGCAAAGAGCTCCGGTATCCATAGGGGGATTTCGGCAATGCTTTCACTGAGTCGGTGCAATTTCAAATCCCGCCAGAAGGTCTTGGTCCAGAAGTAGTAGGTTAAAATACCGATCAGCACCAAGGTGGTTGCCACACTGAAGATTTCAAACACCAATCGGGCTTTTCCCCGAAGGCGGTGCAACAGGATGCCGACCCGGATCAGCGCGTTGTCGTGAAGGGCGTAGGCCAGACATAGAAACGTAATGGCAGCGGTGGCATAGGCCACAAATTCGTCCAGCACATATGTCGATTTTGACAGAAAGACCCGCAATGCGATCTCGAGCATAATGTGTCCCAGCATATAACAGACAATGATTGCGGAAAGGTAGGCAGCCAGTTTTGCCAGACGGTAGGATAATCGTTCCAAGGCTTCCACGGTGGTTCCCCCAAGTGCGACATACGACACTGCGCCGGTCGTTCAAACCGGCGCAGTGGGTTTTTGTTTTAGTGTCAGGGTTGCATGATCAGTGGTCCGTGATTGGTTTCATTTTTTTACGAGCTTAAAATACTCATCCAGCATCTTCTGACCATCCGGTCCCATCTTCTTCAGCCATTCGTCCACAGCCGGCCTGCCGGCTTTGGCAAGTGCATCGAGCAGCTCACCCGGAACATCGGTTACAATGGTCATGCCGTGGGACTTCATGGCGGCATAGTTTTTCGCAACCCGGCCCTTTGCAGCATCCCAGGCAAAGTCGTTGGCCTCTTTTGCGGCATCCATGATCGCTTTTTGCAGGTCCGCCGGCAGGCTGTTGAACGCGTTGCCATTCATGTGAACCATGTTGAGGGGGGAGGAGTAGTTGTATTCATTGAAATGGCTGAGCAGATCCCAGAATTTTGAAGAGACCCCGCCTTCGGCAGATGTCAGTACCGCATCGATTCCACCGGTCCCCAACTGGGGCACCACGTCCGACCAGGACAACTGGATGGGGGCGGCACCGATATTCTTGAAGGTAATGGTACCGTTGGGATCGTAAGTTCGCATCTTGAGGTTTTTCAGTTCAGCCTTGGTTCGCATCGGTTTCTTGGACCACAGCCCGGACGGCGGCCAGGGGGAGACAAACAGGAGTATCTGATTGCTCTTTTTCAGTACTTTTTCGTAATAGGGCCCGGATACCGACCAGAGCCTCTTGGCATCATCGATGGTTTTGGCCAAAAAGGGAAGAGATGAAAGCAAAAAAATAGGATCAATACCCCGCAGCGGACCCACATAAGTGTCGGCAATGGGTAACACGCCGTCGGTAACGGCGTCGAACTGATCCTTGGATTTATAACCGAGGGACGCTCCGAAATGGTGGGTGATCTCGATTTTTCCGCCGCTCTTCTCCTTTAAGACCTTTGAAAAATAAGAATCGTTTTCTCCGTGAATGGAGTTGGGGGGATACTCATTGGCCATGTCGAATTTAAAGGTTTCCGCTGAGACCGGGCTCACTCCGAAGAGCAGCGCTAAACAGGCCAGTCCGATTACGGCTTTGTGCATCAATTTCATTTTTACCCTCCTTTGATTAAAGTTGACGTTAAAAACATATCCGGTTTTCATAACACTCGTTTCTAAACTGAAACCCGGATAAACCGGAAAAGACAAATAACAAACCGCTAATAACAAATAATATCCAATGACAAAAAACACAAATTCAAAACAAGGATATGATATTGAAAACAGCAATGATACCCTGCCACCATGCCGGGCTATGCTTCAGATTATGAGACCCGTTGACAGGTGTCAACAAGTTTGTGCCCTGTGTTTCAGGCAGCTATTACTATTGGCGATTCCCCCGAGCCGTTTCTGTGGCCGTCTGATCGAGTTCTCCGGTTTCCGGGTTGATCACCACGCCATACCCGGATCGGGCCTTTTCAATGCTGATGAATCCCTCTCGGACATCCCGGCAGACGGCCACAGGATCCCGTTCCAGAGGGTCACCATAGCCCCCGCCGCCTGCTGTTTTAAGTACAATCCGGGAGCCCGAATCCACAAGCCGGGTGACTTTGCTGGGCAGATATTCGATCTCTCCCGATGGTGATTCGATCCAGAGATCCGAACAGCCCCCGGGTTTTCCGCCTTTCAGTCCCCACGGCGGGATTTCGCGACGTTCGGTTGCGATGGTGATGGACGCCTGATGGCCAAGGATAGTAAGCTCCCGTGAAAGACCCAGGCCGCCGCGATGGCGTCCAGGGCCGTCGGTGTTTTCAACCAATCCGTATTTTTCAACGCGCAACGGATAAGCGATTTCCATCACTTCGATGGGCGTATTCCGCGTATTGGTCATATGGGCGTGGGTCCCATCCATACCGTCCTGGTTGAACAGCGCCCCGTGGCCGCCGCCGTAGGTTTCCACATATGAATAGTACTGATCGGTTCTGGGATCCACACCCCCCACGGTGAACAGGCTCATGGTCCCATAAGAGGCCGCCGGCACCCGCTCGGGTGCGAATTGAGCGAGTGCACCCAACACCGTTTCAGCAATTCGTTGAGAGGTGTTGATGTTGGCGTTTGAAACCGGGGCGGGGAAGCGAGGGTTGACCAGGCTGCCGGCGGGTGTGATGACCTCAACCGGTCGGCAGGCACCTTCGCTGGACGGCAATTCCGGATCGATGGCGGATTTCAACGCATAATAGACACAGGCCAATGTGACAGCGCGCGTACAGTTGACGGACCCTTTGGTTTGCGGTGACGTCCCGGTGAAATCGACGACGATTCGATCCCTTTCTATGGTCAAAGAGACCTTGATGGTTAAACGATCGTTGGAGAGGCCATCGCCCTCGAGGTAATCTTCGAACGCATAGGTGCCTTGGGGGAGCGTTGCAATGCTGGCTCGCATCCGTCTCTCGGAATAATTGATAATCTCATCCATATAGACTGTCACCGACTCATGTCCATATTTGTCGAAGAGATCTTTCAGGCGGCGTTCTCCAACATTGTTTGCCGCCATTTGTGCCTGGAAATCTCCGTAACTCTCATAACTGGTGCGGACATTGGTAGAAATCAATGTCATGATCTCTTCATCGATCTTACCCGCTTTTCGGATCCGAATCGGTGGTATTCGGAGGCCTTCCTGGAAAATCTCGGTCGATATGGTGGGCATTCCACCCGGCGCCATACCACCGATGTCCACATGGTGAGCGAGGTTGGCCAGCAATCCGACGCACCGGTCTTTGATAAAGAGGGGAGAAATCATGCAGATATCCGGCAGGTGGGATCCGCTGACATAGGGATCGTTGGTGATAATGGCATCGCCGGGCGACAGGCGGCTGACGGGAAAGATTTCCAGGGTCTTTTTCACCACTGAAACCATCAGCCCTAGATGCAATGGGATATGTTCGGCCTGCGCCACCAGGTGCCCCGCGGCATTATAGATGGCTGTGGAGCAATCCCGGCGGTCTTTGATATTCGGGGATAACGCGGTTCGAATCAGGGCGGCTCCCATCTCTTCCGCCACCGATTGAAACGCGTTCCGCATGACTTCCAGGGTAATGGGATCCGGTTGAACAGTCATGATTGCTCTCCTTTTTGAATCATCAGATTGCCGTACCGATCGGTTTCGGCTCTATAGCGGGGTGGGACAACAATGGTTGAATCCAGCTGTTCCACGACGGCAGGCCCTTGAATCAATTGCTCATGGAGCAACGAATCTCTTTGATATACCTTTGTCTCGACGGGTTGCCCGTTGAAAACAACGCGACGACTATTTATGGGAACGGGAGGTTTTTTGCCTTTGGGTCGGTCATCCGAGGTGCTGATGGCCGGCAGTTTTCCAAGAGCCACTACCCGCAGGTTGACAAATTCAACCGGTTCTTTTTCACGGGTATATCCGTATGCTGCCTGATGACTCTGGTGGAAGTGCCGGACAAGGTTCTCTATGCCCTCACGAGAGAGCCTTCCTTTTATTAACGGAATGGACAATTCATAGGCCTGCCTGTGATATCGCATGTCGGCATAGCGGAGAAGGACGGACGAAGCTCCGCTAAATCCCTCCCGTCCCAACTGGGCCGATCCGTTGGATTCCATATCTCTAAACAGGGATTCGAGATGATCGACATCCGCATGTCCTGTCTCGGTGATATGCGTCCGAACATAATCATGGCGAACATCTGCAGATAGCATACCGAAGGCGGATGCAATCCCCGGATAAGCCGGTACAATGATTTGCGGCATATTCAATTCCCGGGCCAGCTCCACCCCATGCAGCGGCCCGGCCCCCCCGAACGGCACCAGAACAAAGTTACGCGGATCGTATCCCCGCTCCACAGAGACCCGGCGGATCCCGCGGATCATATTGGCGTTGACGACGGCGATGATACCTTCCGCCGCTTTCAATAGATCGATACCCAGGGGCCGTGCAATCTTCTCTTCCATGACGGTTTTGGCACGCGCCAGATCCAGATTCATCTCTCCGCCGAGGATATAATCGGGATTGATTCTGCCCAGAATGGCATTGGCATCGGTAACGGTGGGCTCGGTACCACCCCGGTCATAACAGACCGGTCCGGGATCGGCCCCTGCACTTTGAGGCCCAACCCGAAGGGCGCCGCCGGCATCGATCCAGGCGATGGAGCCGCCGCCGGCGCCGATGGTGTTGATGTCGATCATGGGGAGTTTGATGGGATATCCTTCGATGTCGGCTTCTGTTGTGAGTCGTGGGCTGCAGTCTTCTATGAGACAAATGTCCGAGGAAGTACCTCCCATATCGATGGTGATGATATTGGGTTGATCGACGCTTTTCGCAAGAAACACGCCGGTCAATGCGCCGCCCGCCGGGCCGGAAAGAATGGTGCGCGCGCTCATTTCTCGAGCCATCTCGGCGGTGATCACCCCGCCGTTGGACTGCATGATATATAGATCCGATGCGATTTCCATCTCTTTGAGCATGGCATCCAGGCGCGCCACATATGCATTCACTTT
>DUZK01000029.1 GCA_013349495.1 Deltaproteobacteria bacterium | reverse complement strand
TGAAAAAATGGATATGACCTTTGACTATGAGCAGGTCCTCGAGTTTGCTAAATCACTTCCGCATTTCCCGGACATATCGCCCTATACGCTAATGAAAAGGGAGGAGTACTTTTCCAAAGTCTTTTAGTGCGGGACGGCGTTTCGACAGGCAGCAGCAGGCAGCGGAGATAAAAAATCGGAACTGTTGGAGTTAAAACGCGGCTCTGGCCTTGGCGATGTTGTCCACATCACCCATGACGATCAAGGTCATACCCGCCTCAAGAATATTGTGAGGAGACGGATTGAATTCAATCTCTTTGCTTATCCCCTTTACCGCGAGCACCAACAAATCGTACTTGTCGCGGATACCGGATTCGCTGATTTTCTTTTCGTGGACGGGCGACTTTTTTGATATTTTAATTTCGTGAATTCTTATATTCCCCTGCCTGCTTCTGAGCATATGGTCCAGAAAATCCACAACCGTGGGCCGGATCATTTCCGACGCCATACGAAGCCCACCGATAAAATTCGGCGATACCACCTTGTCCGCCCCCGCCTTGACCAATTTCGGTTCGATGGCCTGTTCGGTCATACTGCTGATAATCCGGATGGTGGGGTTGATCATCCGGGCGGTCATGGTGACATAGAGGGTATCCTTGTCGGAAGGCAGGCAGATGATGATGCCGGCAGCCCGTTCAATTCCTGCAGCAATGAGATTTGCGTCATCGGTGGCATCGCCGTTGACGAAAAACAATTCCCCTAATGACAGGCACTTTTCTATGGTTTCCTGGTCCTGCTCTATTAAGACGACGGACTCTCGATTCCTCATGAGCTCCGTTAACACATGGCGCCCGGTATGCCCGATTCCGCATACGATGTAATGACCGCTTAATTTCGCTATTCTTTTTTCCATTTTCTTTTTCCTCAAAATTCCGGAGAGCTCTCCTTCCACAATGGCCGCGGTTAATGTGCTGATGGCATAGAGAAGGACACCCATTCCGAAGATGATCAGGATCATGGTGTATATCTGAGCCGGTATATTCCCGGAGACTTCCAATACTTCACCGTAGCCCACCGAGGTTAAGGAAATAACCGTCATGTAGACACAGTCCATGAACTTCGGCTTGCCGCCGAAAATAAGATAGTAGCCGGTGCTGCCGGCCAGTACCACGAGCAGAAGGGCGATCAGAACGATGTAGAGTCTTTTTTTAATCTGCATAGGACCGCCGGAGATGTTTCATTCTAACAAGCATACGTTTTATAGAATTCAGGAGCCAGAAGTCAGAATTCAGAAGAAATGAAGAAGATTAATGTAATCGAAAGCAATATCGTTATTCTGACTCCTGGATTCCGTATTCTGGTTACTTTACACTCCAAAATCTAGTATACCAGTGATAACCAGGCTGTAAAGTATTTTTGAATATTTACTTGCTTGAATCATCTGTACAAGATAAAAATCAAAGATCTATATTTTCTTGCTTTCCGGGCAATCCGTTTGTCGAGCCCTGAAACAATACTATGATTCTTTAAAATAATCAGTAGCATAAGGTTTGCATGGATTATTCAGACACCCTTGTCATTGCGACAAGAAATAAGGGAAAAATTGAGGAAATCATCGATCTGCTCCAAGGGTTTCCCGTAGCCATAAAGAGCCTTGAAGACTTCGGGCCGATTCCGGCTATTGAGGAGGACGGTCAGAATTTTGACGATAATGCTTACATCAAGGCGAGTGTCACCTCGAAAATACTTGGGTATCCGGCGCTGGCGGATGATTCAGGCCTGTTGGTGGAAGCTCTGAACGGTGCCCCGGGAGTCTACTCCGCCCGGTATGCGGGTGAACATGCGACGGATCGCCAACGATGCCGCAAGCTGTTGCGTGAGATGCATCAGGTGACCGACAGAAAAGCAGCGTTTGAGTGCGTCATTTCCGTTGCCGTCCCTACAGGTGCAGCGTTAACCTATGAGGCACGGTGCGAGGGTGAAATTGCAGCCCAACCGGCGGGTGAAAATGGATTCGGTTATGACCCCGTATTCTATTATCCGCCTCTGAGAAAGACGTTTGCCGAGCTGACGAGAGCGGAAAAAAGCCGGGTCAGCCACAGGGGAAAAGCGCTGGGGGCGCTCAGGGACGAATTCGATAAGGTGCTTGTCTGGATCCGTCAACAGATGCCGGTTGCGGAGAAATTTATCTGCGAAAAAACAGATAAAAACCTTTCATGAAAAGTACAAGTTCCTCATCCTTAAACAACCGATTTGGGCAACGCGTTCTACTCCGTTTCCCATTTTTTGGGCTGAAACGATAGGAATATCCTCGTGTATTCAATGCCGACGGAAAACCGAAAATCGATTCTTCGCGTTGTATGCAGCGGCCGCATGCTGGTGGCCCTTTTGATGGGGTTTGCTTGTGGTCTCCCCCTCCTTTTGACCATCACCGTTCTGCAGGCATGGATGAAAGAGCAAGGCGTTGATCTGGCAGTCATCGGCATGATGTCGCTGGTTGGCGTCCCTTACACACTGAAGTTTCTCTGGGCCCCTTTTCTCGATCGGTTTACCCTGCCGTTTTTAGGCAGAAGAAGAGGGTGGCTTCTGGTTGCTCAGTTGAGTTTGATCGGCGCCATTGTCGGTTTGGGATCAACAAATCCAAGAGAAGACCCCTGGACGGTCGCCTTTGTGGCATTTCTGGTTACCTTTTTCAGCGCTTCCCAGGATATCGTTGTGGATGCCTATCGACGGGAGGATCTACCGGATGAAGAACTGGGACTCGGCTCTTCCCTCTATATCAACGGATATCGGGTCGGCATGCTGCTTGCCTCGGGCGGCGGACTTATTCTATCGGATCATATGCCCTTTTCGATGGTTTATTTTATCATGGCCGCCTGTATGCTTCCCGGTGTTATTACAACCCTGCTTGCACCGGAGCCGAAGATTTTGGATGATCCCCCAAAAACCCTTAGGGAGGCGGTTTTTTACCCCATGATCGAATATTTCAGCCGCCGGGGTGCCCTGTGGATACTGGCCTTTATCCTTTTCTACAAGATTGGCGATACGATGGCCAGTACCATGACCACACCCTTCTACCTGGATATCGGGTTTTCAAAAACAGAAATTGGGGCTGTCGTCAAATTGTTCGGATTCTGGGCGACCATTGCCGGGAGTCTGGCCGGCGGCATCATCATGATCCGCATGGGTATCCATCGCAGCCTCTGGATCTTTGGCGGTCTGCAGGCTGCCTCCACGGCCTGTTTTGCCATCCTTGCTCGAATCGGTCACAGCGTTCCACTTCTGTCCGGAGTGATCGCTTTTGAAAATCTGAGCAGCGGAATGGGAACCGCAGCCTACGCGGCATTTATGGCGAGCATCACCAATAAAAAATTCACCGCCACGCAATATGCACTATTAACCAGTCTTATGGGGGTTCCCAGGGTGCTGGCCTCGGCACCGACAGGCTTTCTTGCCAAGCGTATCGGATGGGAAATGTTTTTTATCTTTTGTACACTCATTGCGGTTCCGGGAATGTTGCTTTTGTTGAAATTTGCTTCCTGGAAGAGAGACCCAACAGACCCTTAACCCATCCATTTAAAATTATGCTGGCCAGGAAAACCGGCGTTTGCTATATTTAATCGACCCTTTTTTGCTTCAGGTTGTCTGCCATGAATGAAGAAGACCCCCGAAATCCATATGTCGATGAACGGACAAAACAAATTTCTGTTGTAAGAAAAGAGATTCTCTCTCTCCCACCGGAAGAGGCATTGGATCGGATTCTGGAGGCACCGGAACCCAGAACGCTGGTACGGTCGTTTCCAACGGAAGATTTGTATTATCTCCTCAACGACATAGGGCCGGAGGATGCGCTCCCGCTGCTGAAGCTGGCATCCGACGAACAGTGGGAGTTCATTCTCGATCTGGAGATTTGGGAAAAGGATCGCGTTGAGCTCCAATCCGTTACCCGCTGGCTGAATCTTTTGATGGCCGCAGATTCTCCCCGGGCCGTCAGGTGGTTCATTGAAAAGAAAAGAGAAATGCTGGAACTGTTTCTTTTCAGGAATATCGAGTTGAAGGTCAGGGAATGGGATCAGGATCCTTCGGAAATGGGGGAGGAAGTTTTTACCCTTGACGATAACTTTTACATCAGGGTTCTTGACACCCCTCTTGATCCGGAAACCGATTATGAGAAGATAGAAGAGAAGAACACGTTCATCAAGCGTCTGATGGATAAACTCGCCGATTTCGATCATGTCACGTATCAGCATTTGCTGCTTGAATCGTCCGGCGTGATTCCGGCGGAAGCAGAAGAAGAGGCTTACCGCTTCCGAAATATCCGGCTCGCCGAAAAAGGGTTCCTGCCGTTTGAGGAAGCCGTCGGCGTTTATCAGTCATTAGCAAAAGAAGAAATATTCAAAACCGGCAAGAAATTTATGGCAAAGGAGGCGGAAGGCGATCAAACCCTTCCCGTTCCCGTTATTTTCACGGATATGCTGGAAGGAGACAACCTGTTTACTTCAGCCCTCAAGCAAATCGGTTCGATGATGGTTCTGCAGCAGCTGCAGTCGGAATTTGCCGGACTCTGCAATCAAACTGTCGTGGCCGATCAAAAGAGTATCAAGTCCAAGGCCGGGCTGAAGCCTGTGGTACGCAAAGTCTCCGGCTATCTCCATCTCGGCCTCGAAGAATTGACTTCTGATAAGGGTAAGCAGAAACTGCGCCGGTCTGTCGAACTCATCCAGGACTATCCGCTCAATCAGATCTTTCGGATCGGCTACGGGCTTGCCCTTTCACTGAAATGGCGGGTCGAAGCGTGGCGGAAACAATCCTGGTTCGAGAGCCAAAAACTTCCCTTAAGCTTTTGGGGGGAAGATTGGCTGGGGGTTTTGGGGGGCCTTTTGCTTAAAAAGCCGCTGTTTTTCGACAATTACCGGTCCGGCCATCTGTATCGGGAATTTGCCGGCAAACAGGATATCGATGAAACGGCAGCCGTTTTAGAGGAAATCGTGGCTTTTGACCACCTGCTGTCTCTTATGGCTGTGAATATTGCTCGCCGGCCCGATCGGTTTCTGACTCATAAAAGCGTCATCCTGACGCTCTGGGTCCGAAACGTGATGGAGCTTTCCGATGGGCTCGATGAGATCGCGTTGAAAGATTTCAGGCTGTTTCTTGATAAGCTTTTCGAGCCGAAGGAAGCCATCAGACCGAAGCAGCCGTGCATGATCCGAACATCCATGAAAACGGATTTTCTCAAGTGGCTTTCCGAAAAGAGCGGCATGGATCGTGTGGAACTCAGCACCCGGCTGGGGAAGGCCCTCGAGAATCTTTTTTTCGAGATTGAAGAAGAATACGGGAGCATATCTAAAAAGGATGTCGATCCCAGGTTTATCCGGCATTTTCTGGTTTCCGGGTAAATCGGGCAGCCGTCTCAACAGGGGAAGATCGATGGTTAGGGAAGCGGTTTACGTTTTATCGAGCCGTTTGATGGTCGATTACTGCGGCTTCATGATGAGCTCCAGTTCGGCAACGATGTCCGAAATCACCTCACCGGCTTTCCCCATGATGGAGTAACTGGAAATGGTTCCGGTCAACGGCGTCGGTTCTTTATTGATTTCGATCACCGTGGCCCCGGCGTTCTTTGCAATTACCGGCATCAATGCCGCCGGCTGAACAATGGCAGACGTTCCCACCACCAGCATGATATCGCATTCCGATGCGATCTGTTCGGACCGCATGAGATGATGGGATGGAATCATCTCTCCAAAAAAGACAAGTTCCGGACGGAAAATTCCTCCGCAGCGGCAACGGGGGGGCAGCCGGTTTAAGTCGAGTTCGCTGTTGGGACACCGGGAACCGCAGTCCATGCATTTATGCCAGGCAAAGCTCCCGTGAAATTCGATCACATCCGTACTTCCCGCCATCTGGTGAAGGCCGTCCACATTTTGGGTGATGACGGTTTGCAAAACACCGAGGGTCTCCAGCCGAGCGAGCCCCTCATGGGCCGGGTTCGGACGTGCACGATCCACCAGATCTTTAAGCCCTTTCAGCAGGACTTCCCATACTTTTTCCGGATCATTGTGAAAGGTATCGATATGGGCATAGGCAGGATCGATTTTTTCCCACACACCGCCTTTGCCTCTGAATGGAGGGATTCCGCTTTCAACAGAGATACCGGCCCCTGTCAGGGCCACAACAGATTTTGAACGGGACAGGTCCAGTGCCGCCTTTTCCGCAAGAGATTCGACGAACGTCATAGCATAAAGGCCATATCACTGCGCACTGCGAAACATTTTAGGGTTTTATCCTTCTCTGCAATCCGACGGTCGCAGTCTTCCACAATCATATCCATTTCAGGATCGAATCGATCCTGATTGTGGTGGAACAGTCCGAGCTGTTTAACCTCGGCTTCAATCGCCAGTTCAAGCGCGTCGACATAAGTGGAATGTCCCCATTCCTTCTGTGTTTCATACTCGGCGGGGGTATATTCACCGTCATGGATCAGCAGATCGACGCCGGTTGAAAATTTCATGTATTCCCCAGACTTGCAGCCGCCCGGGTGAACATATCCGAGTTCGTTGTCTGTCAGAAACACAAAGGATTTTCCGTCCTCGGCAAATTTATAGCCGCTGCCGCCGTTGGGATGGCTCAAGGGTATCGGGGTAATGGACACCGACCCGATTTCAAATGTATTGGGACACGCATCTTCATAGGTGATTTTCGCTTTGACATCCGTATATTTTACCGGAAAGGTCGGCGGCGCCATTACTTTGGAGAGCACGGTTTCAACGAATTTGCTGTGAAAGGGGCATCGATGCATCAGAAGTTCGGCACTTTTCGAATAGAGAGGTTTAAAAAAAGGAAAGCCCATGAGATGGTCCCAATGGGCATGGGTAAAGATAAAATGATAGAAATCCTTGCCCTCCGAAATCAGCTGATTACCCAATCGCCGTATACCTGTCCCGGCATCTATGATGATAATGTCATCTTCTTTGGTTCGGATTTCAATACAGGTGGTGTCTCCCCCGTACTTGAGGTAATGATTTCCGGAAACCGGTGTAGATCCTCTGGCACCCCAACTTTTGATATACATTTTTAAAACCTCGCAAAAGAAATGAAGATGCTTTCAGTGTATCTCACCACAAAATGTATGCCACGTACCATCGTGTCCCCAAGTCCAAGACCGATGCGACGACTTCTCTGGCAAATATCAGTTCAAGGGCCTTAATACAATCCCTTGTTGTGGGGTGGGCGCAGTTTCCGATAAAGTTCCGATCGGATATTTCATCCTCTGAATCCAATCGGCCCTCAAGATAGTAAATGAACAGGTCCATTTCCGGAGCCGGGTATTCACAGGGCTTAGAATATAGGGGCTTATTCATTTTTGGGCAGCTCGTCCAGATACCATTCCATGGGATCGAGCAGCTCAAAACCGAGGTTTTCCAACTTCCGTTTTACCGGGCCGGTGTTTTGAGTCAGCAGGTAAGGGAAAACGGCACGTTTTCCTTTATCCCAGGTTCTTGCCACCAGAACGCTTCCGAATGATATGTTTTCTTCTGTCACCGCATCCACGATCTTTTTTAACTGCCCCACTTTTTCTTCAGCGATGATGCACAACAGCGTTCCCGGCTCGCCGATGCCCAGGACATTGATAAACGCGCGAACCAGGTCCCGGATGGAAATAATGCCTTTCAATTTTTTCTCATCGTCAACCACGGGAAATGCCCCCACCTTTGTTTTTTGAATCAGCAGCAGGGCATCCTGAAGCGTATATGTGGGAGGAATCGTAATCGGATCTTTGGTCATGATGTCCTTTACCCGGAGCGCTTCCATATCTTCTTTTTTGTTTAATACCGAAGAGGGCATGGCACTTCGGATATCGCGGTCGGTTACGATTCCGACCAAACGTTTGTCGACATCGATCACCGGAAGATGGCGGATTTTGTTGGATGCCATCTTTTCTCTGGCCTGGTGAAGGTCGGCGTCTTCATGGATGGTGATGACTTTCCGGGTCATCGATCGGCTGACGAACATATCTACCTCCCTTTATTCATACTCCATGAGGAGTTTTACATGGTTTTCGATCAGTTCCGGAAGGCTTCTTATGGCGTATCCCCCTTCCAATACCGAAATAATCCGCCCCTTTGAATAAGCATCGGCCATATCCAGCACCTGTTTCATTATCCAGGAAAACCCTTCCGTGGAGAGTTTCATGTCGGACATGTCGTCTCTGGCATGGGCATCGAAACCCGCTGACACCAGGATCACCTCAGGCCGAAAGGTTTCAAATGCGGGGATTAAATCTTTTTCGATCAGTTTTTGATAATCCGCATCTCCGCGTCCCGGCAAAACCGGAGAATTCTTCGTAAATCCTTGACCGGCGCCTGAACCGGTATCAAATTCCCTGCCGGTGCCGGGGTATGAGAAGGAGGGATGCTGGTGAATCGAATAGTAGAACACCGTCGGGTCGCTTTCGAAAATCTGTTGTGTGCCGTTGCCGTGATGAACATCGAAATCAACGATACCGACCCGCTCGATGCCCCATTCGATCTGCAGATATCTGGCAGCAACGGCGACATTGTTGAAATAACAGAACCCCATGGCCCGATTGGTCTCGGCATGATGTCCCGGAGGCCTGACTGCACAGAAGGCATTGTCCAGGGTTCCTTCCATCATCATCCTTGTCGCTTCCAAAACACCGCCTACTGCCAGCAATGCAATACCGTACGTTTCGCAGCACATCTGGTTGTCCGGGCATTCAAATTCGGTCTGTCCCATGACGCAGGCATTTTCGAACCGCTGGATGTAACTCTTGTCGTGTACGGCTTCGATCCATTTCAAGTCCGGTACAACAGGCTCGATCAGGGTCAGTTTCGATAAGAGGTCCGATTTCTTGATTCCCTCAATTACCGCAGGAATCCGTTCCGGGATTTCCGGATGAAACGACCCCGTCTTATGAAGCATGTACCTTTCATCGTAAACAAAGCCGGTTCTTTTCATGATTTGACCTGCTGCTTGATGCACGATTTATCATCGATACTCGTTTCTTGATGCTCGATGCTCGATATATACTCTCATAACATGGATTAAAAAACATCTATCGCGTATCCAGTATCGAGCATCCAGTATCGATCATTATGTTACGATTTCCTGAAATATATTAAAAGCTGCTTTCAGGGCGCTGTTTTCAATCGGCATTTCAATGGTCGGCCGGCCGTTGAGGTCGTATTCGTATATGGTCTGGTCGTCCGGTATGGTCCCGGCAAGTTCGAGACCGGATTCTCGGATAATTTTTTGTACGACCTCCGATGGGGCTTCCTTGGTCCGGTTAATGACCAGGTAGCTTTTACCCACGACGATGTTCAGGCATTTGGCCAGCTCCTCGATCCGAACAGCAGCCTGCAGCCCTCTGCGGGATGAATCGGAAACGATGAGAAGGATATCCACATTGTTTGTGGTCAGCCGGCTGATATGTTCCATGCCGGCTTCATTGTCCATGACAATATACGGGTAATTCCCGGACAATCGTTCCAGAAAGCCGGTCAGGAGGCTGTTGGCAGCGCAATAGCAGCCGGCGCCTTCAGGCTGACCCATGACCACCAGATCGAAACCGGCGGCTTCGACGACCGACTCCTCAAGCTTCATGGACATGAATACGTCTTTGGTCATACCGCTTGGGACTTTGCCTTTTTTCATCTCTTCCCGGGCATTTCCGAGGGTGTCCATTATATCCACGCCGAGCACTTCGTTGAAGTTTGCATTGCAGTCGGCATCAACGGCCAGAACCGGCGTTTTTTCTTTCATTACCAGATACTTTACCAGCATACCGGCCAACGTGGTTTTCCCGGTACCCCCTTTACCAGCAAGCGCAATTGAAAACGGCATTCGTTTGAGATTCCTTTCATTCAGAGTTTCATGGTTTGATTTGAATAAATTATGCCAGCCGACGGGAACAGTCAAGGCCCTTTATTCAACGGTTAATGCAATTTTCTTTGTGATTTCGGTGAACTGCAAATATCTTGCATTGGCTTATTCCACATGATAAATGCTTTCCTGTTCTCGATCTCCCGATGCACCGAGAATTCGATGCATTTTCGAGAGCGCTTCTAACCGATTGATTGTCATCAGCAGTGGAGGGTGTGAAAATGGATTTTGAATTGACCAAACCTCAGAAAGAGATTCAGAAAGCAGCCGGTGATTTTGCAAAAGGAGAATTTGATAAGGAGCTTGCCTTTGAATTGGACAGGACCCATGCATATCCTGAAAAGATCTGGAAAAAAGCAGGAGACCTCGGTTTTATCGGCATTCACTTTCCAGAGAAATATTCCGGCCAGGGGCTTGGGGTTCTTGAAAATATACTTGTGGCGGAAGCATTCTGCGCCAGGGATTCCAGCATCGGCAGCGCTTTGATCCTTGCGCCTTTTGCATCCGAGTGCGTCCTTCGATTCGGTTCGGACGACTTGAAAGAGAAGTGCCTGCCCCCGGTTGCCGAAGGGGAAACCCTTTCAGGCGGTGCGTTTACCGAACCGGATCACGGGTCTGATATCACCGTCATGGATACGACGGCAGCAAGGGAAGGTGATGAGTGGGTGGTCAACGGGACAAAAACATTCATCACAAATGGCGGTATGGCGGGTTTCTATGTGGTACTCTGTCAGAGCGATCCCGAATCCAAGCCGACTCACCGCGGAATGAGCATGGTGCTGGTGGAAGCCGACCGGGACGGGGTCACCGCCACGGATGTAGGGGCGAAAATGGGAATTCACACCATGGCCACGGCAGAGGTGAATTTCAAAAATGTTCGTGTCCCTGCTGCAAACCTTATCGGTGAAGAGGGGCGGGGATTTTATCAGGTCCTTGAGTTTTTTGATGAAAGCCGGATCCTGGTGGCGGCACAGGCTCTGGGCATCGCTCAGGGGGCTTTTGAACGGGCCGTGGATTATGTAAAACAGAGGGAACAGTTCGGGAGAAAAATCGCGCAATTCCAGGCGACCCAGCACAAGCTTGCGGACATGGCTACCAAGATCGAACTATCCCGTCTGGTTACTTACAAAGCGGCCTGGAATTTCGACCAGGGCCGAATCGATCCCAAGCTCACTTCCATGGCAAAGATGTATGCGGCAAGGACGGCGGTTGAGGTTGCCGACGAAGCCATCCAGCTCCTTGGCGGATACGGTTATATGACGGAATATGAGGTGGAGCGTTTCTATCGCGATGCAAAGATCACGGAAATCTATGAGGGAACCAAGGAGATACAGAAGAACACCATTGCGTCGGCCGTGCTCGGAAAAATAAAATAATGGGATCGACACAGAGATTTATCCGGCAGCTGTTTGCCGGCACCTTGTGGCTGTTTGTCTTATCCCATTTTTCACACCACGTCATCACCGCCCTCATCGTGCCGCTGCTTCCATATATTCGAAATGATTTCGCCTTAGACTATACGCAATCGGGATTTGTCATATCCGCTTTCAGCCTCTCATACGGGATCGGCCAACTGCCGGCCGGCTGGCTGGCTGACCGGATGGGGTCCAGAAACCTGATTAGCATATCCATTGTGGGCGTTGCCCTTGCCGGGCTCATGGTGGGTCTCTCCCATACCTATATTCTAATGGTTTTATGCCTGATCGCCATGGGAATCGCCGGAGGAGGGTATCATCCCTCGGCGCCGCCTCTGATTTCCGCTTCAGTGGCTCCGGAAAACAGAGGATTTGCCCTCGGATGCCACGTCATCGGTGGAAGCGCAAGTTTTTTTCTGTCTCCGCTGATCGGGGCTGCCATTGCCACGGCGTTCGGCTGGCGGGGCGCATTTATCGGGCTGGCCATGCCGAGCATCCTGTTCGGCATTATTTTTTACAAGGTTCTGGGAAAACTGGACCCCTCTATGGGTCAGGCTAGAAGCACCAAGGACCCGGGAGCGAAGTCCGCGTTACCCAAAAGCTTCTACCGACGCGTCATACCCTTTATCGTGCTCACCACTTGTACCTCCGCAATAATGACATCCATCTTTTCGTTTGTTCCCCTGTATATGGTGGATCAGTTCAAGATAGCGGAAAAAACCGCAGCCGCAATGATGGCCATCATATATTCCACGGGTCTCTGGGCTGCTCCTTTGGGCGGGCATCTGTCGGACAAGGTGGGCAGGGTTCCGATGATGCTGTCCATCTGTATTCTATCCGGTCCGGCTATTTTTTTGTTGAACATTATCCCCTACGGGCACGGATTCGGATTCGGCGCATTGCTGCTGGTTATCGGGGTTATCGTAATGATCCGCATGCCGGTATCGGAAGCCTTTTTGGTCAGCGAAGTCCCGGACCGGTATCGGTCCACCATCCTGGGGATCTACTTTTTTTCAGCCATCGAGGTGGGAGGAGTTCTGACACCGGTGATGGGTTCCTTGATCGACCATTACGGTTTTTACATGAGTTTCAGCCTGGCCGGGGCAAGCTTGGTTTTAGTCACCCTCATAAGCGGATTTTTTCTGCTAAGAAACGGAAACCGCGCTTTTTGACACAATTCCTCAGGCAGCCTATTATAGTCATAGGTTCAGCGTTCAGGGTTCAGGATTCAAAGCTTAGAGATTGGAGTTGACACGGAAACCCAGAACCCAGAACTCAGAACTCAGAACCCTTTAGGAGAATGATGGTTATGGAGCGTTTGGCCGAAAAAGCTGCTGAAAATCTATCCGCATTGAGAAACACGAAGCCTCTGATTCACAATATCACCAATTTCGTGGTGATGAACTATACGGCCAACGCCCTTTTGGCCATGGGGGCGTCACCGGTTATGGCCCACGCAGAGGGCGAAGTGGAGGAAATGGTCTCTTATGCCGGCGCTTTGGTTTTGAATATCGGCACATTAACCGACACGTGGGTAGCCGCCATGATCAAAGCCGGAAAAAAGGCCAATGCCATTGACACACCGGTTGTGCTGGACCCTGTGGGGTCCGGTGCGACCGCCCTTCGGACGGCTTCGGCCAAAAGAATCATTGAAGAGATAACCATCAGGGTCATCCGCGGAAACGCATCGGAGATCTTATCGCTTCGCCATACCGACTCGAAAACCAAAGGGGTGGACGCCATGCATTCCGTGGATGAAGCGGCCGACACGGGCCGGGTATTGGCCGGGGAATTGGAATCCACCCTTGCCATCACCGGTCCCGTCGATTTGATTACAGACGGGAAGCGTGTTGTCCGCGTGGGCAACGGCCATCCCCTCATGGGATATGTTACCGGAACCGGGTGCACGGCATCCGCCGCCATCGGGGCTTTTTGCGCCGTCGATCCGGATCCGCTCAGCGCCACAGTCTCGGCGCTGGCTTTCTTTGGTCTGGCAGGGGAGGTGGCAGCAGAAAAAGCAGATGCCCCGGGCAGCTTTATGATTGCCCTTATCGATGCGCTTTACACCATCACGCCGGAAGCGCTGCGGGACGGCTGTAAAATTATACGAGAGTAAACCAGAACCGAATCAACGGCTGTATCGAATCTTATGGATCGATGTCATGATTTTTTTTGATAGAGACCTTCATTCCGGGTATCCCCTGCTAATAGCGCTTCCTCATCCTCACCTCCAACCGCCCCACGCCCACCGACAAGCTGAGGGTTAACATCAGATACAGCAGGGATACCGTGATCCATATCTCAAATGTCAGATATGTGGCCGACATGAGTTCCATCCCCTGGAAGGTCAATTCCTGGATGGAGATGACAGACACGATGGCGGAATCTTTAATGGTGGAGATAAACTGTCCGGCCAGGGGAGGAAGGATCCGGTGAGTTGCCTGGGGAAGGATCACGTCGAACATCTGGTGACGCCGGGACAGCCCCAGTGCATGGCCTGCCTCCCACTGCTCCTTTTCAATGGACTGAATTCCTGCACGGACAATCTCCGCGATGTAGGCCCCCTCAAAAATAGCCAGGGTAAAAACCGCAGATAAAAAGGCCGAAAACTGGGAAGGGGGCGCAAACAAGAATGCCAGAATCTTTTGGGTCGATTCCGAACGGGATCGAACGAATTCTTCCACCCCGAGAACCGGCATGATTTGATCGCTGACGAAAAAATAGAAGATGAAAATCAGAACCAGTGGGGGCAGATTCCGGATCAGTTCCACATAGGTTCTCCCCAAAAGCCGTTTGAACAGGCTCTGGCTGATTCTGCACATCCCCAGTGCCGTACCTAAAATGGTGGCAAACAGGGTGCCCCAAATGCTCAAACGGATGGTATTGAAAAGCCCCTGAACAAGGAGATTCGGAAGCCATCCGTTTAAATCCGGATCGTATCGAAACAGGTATTGCGGTATAACCGACCAGTTCCATTTGTAGTGAAGACCGACACTGATCCGGTAAGCCAGAAAAAGTCCGAACGACAAGAGCATGAAAACCAGAACGACATCGAGCGGTTTAATTTTTGCCCTTTTAATTATCAAATACCGCCTCCCCCCATCATTTCCGATTCCTCTGCCCGCTACTGGATCAGTTTCTCCCAGTCTTTGGTTCCGAACCAGTAGTGCTGCCTTTCCGCTAACCACCCTTCAGCGCCGACAACCGTGATCCAGTTGTTGAAGTAGTTTAATGTGTCGGGATCCCCTTTTCGAACCGCAAATCCGATGGGCTCTTTTGTAAACGTTTCCTTCAACGGCAGGAAGAGTTCGTCTGAATGTTTTATGACCTGAAACGCCGGAGTGGGGGCGCTGGCAACCACCGCATGGGCTTTGCCGTTGATTACCTCCTGGTAAATCTGCGCTTCGTCGTCAAACTGACGGAGCTGGGCTTTGGGCATGAATTTTTTTGCTGCAGCTACAGGTGTCGCACCCAGGCGGGCCGTGAGGATCACATCCGGGCGGTTAAAGTCTTCGATGCTGTCGAAGCCGGCTGCAAGTTTCTTGTTCGCAGCAATGGACATGCCGCTGTGTTCATAGGGCATGGTGAAATTGACCTTTAAATTCCGGCTGGGCGTGATTCCCATACCGCCGATGATGACATCGAATTTGCCGGTAAGCAGGGCAGGGATGATGCCGGCCCATTTTGTGGGCACAAACTCCACTTTAACCCCCATGTCCTTGGCCAGCCGGGTTGCCACATCGATTTCAAAACCGATGAGCTTTCCGGTTTTGTCCTTCATTGCCCAGGGTACGAAGGTGGACATGCCCACCCGCAGGACCCCCCGCTTCAATATCTGCTCCAGGGTGCTCTCGCTTACCAGTTGCTGCTGCATTTTTCCGGCGACACCGGTTCCTCCCATAAGACCGAAAACGATGATGAATGCGGCCATTGCACTAAGCGTCGTTTTTTTTGCCCTCATGATGCATCTCCTTTTTTATTCAGTTCTTAATCAGTCAGTGTAAAAGTTTGAGATATTACCGTTTAAAGAATTTGACTCAGAAACTGCTGGGTCCTTTCTTCTTTGGGATTTGTAAAAAATTGCGCAGCAGCCGCTTCTTCCACTTTTCGGCCGTCTTCCATAAAAATCACCCGGTCGCTCACCTCTCTGGCGAACCCCATTTCATGGGTGACCACCACCATGGTCATCCCTTCTTTTGCCAGGTTTCTCATCACATCCAGGACTTCTCCGATCATTTCGGGATCCAGTGCACTGGTGGCTTCATCGAAAAGCATGACCATCGGTTTCATGGCCAAAGCTCTGGCGATGGCAACCCGCTGCTGCTGGCCCCCGCTCAGCTGCCCCGGATAACTGTCGGCTTTGTCAACCATGCCGACTCTCTCAAGCAGATCCATGGTCGTCTCTGTGGCTTCCGCCGTAGTTTTCTTTCGTACGCGTTTTTGGGCCAGGTTAATGTTTGCCAATACCGTCATGTGGGGAAAGAGATTGAACAGCTGGAACACCATCCCCACTTCTATGCGGATTTCCAGACGGTGGTTCTTGTCGTCATCCAGGGGGATTCCGTCAACAATAATGATGCCGCTGTCGATCTGCTCAAGCCCGTTGATGCATCGCAGGAGTGTTGATTTCCCGGAACCCGAGGGGCCGATGATGACCAGCACTTCGTTTCTCCGAATGTTTGTGGAAAAGTCCCTCAATGCATGCACGCCGTTGGGAAAGATCTTGTTCACCTTTTCAACATGAATGATATGGTCCCCTAACGCATTTTTATGCAATGGAACTTCCGTATTTTTCAAGTGTCCACTCTCAAATGATTTTCCATTAAGTTGACGGCAACGGATAAGACAACAGTAATCATCAGATAGATCGCTGCCACCGTAAACCAGATTTCAAACGTCAGAAACGTTTCAGCAATAATTTCCTGCCCCCGCATGGTTAAATCGTAAATGGCGATGGTGCTGACCAGGGCGGAGTCTTTGATCAGGGATATGGCCTGCCCGGTGAGCGAAGGAAGTATTTGCCGGATTGCCTGCGGCAGAATGATATGGATATAGGTGTCCGGCAGACTCAGGCCCAGGCTGTGTGCAGCCTCCCATTGACCCCGGTGAATGGATACGATTCCCGCCCGGAAGATTTCCGATGCATAGGCGCCTTCAAAGAGACTCAAAGCGAGAACAGCCGACGAAAACCGGCTCAGACCGATGACCGGTCCGAGGACGAAGTAAATGAAAAAAAGTTGTACCAGCAACGGTGTGTTGCGGATGATTTCCAGGTATCCCCGGGCCAGAAGCCGGGCCATAAACGAACCGGATAAACGACAAAGGGCGGTGGCGATACCGAATACAGACGCAAGCAACAGGCTGATGCCGGTGATTTCAAAGGTTATTTTCAGCCCGGTCATGAGCGGCCCGAGGATGAGGCGACCCTCGTCAATAGAGAAAACATACCTCGGGACTCTGTACCACTGCCAGTGATAACCCAATTGTTCGGTTCCACGGGCCAGAAACCAGACGATCAGTCCGATCAGCAGCAGAAACTTCCCGACATCCCGAAGCGGTCCGGATAAGGGAATGCGTCTGTTTTTCTCAGCCATCTCTAATCAATACCCCACATCATTGCCGGCGGTCAACATTACGAGAGTCCAGTATCCAGCGTCGAATATCGAGCATCCGTCACCCCGCATCGAGCATCCAGTACACAAGCACCAGCTTTTAAAATCTCAAATGACAAGCACCCCGCCAGAAAAACGGCGGGCAAGCAAATCACAAACAAATTACAAATTCCAATATCCAATGACCAAAATTTTGATCGGTTCGTTTTTCGATATCCTGAGCACGTTTGAGATTTTGAATTTCGGTTATTGTGATTTGTTTGGTATTTGAGATTTGTGATTTGGAATTTATGGTTTGTTCGGGTTATGTATTGAACAACCACTATCTGCGTCCTGTTTAGCTTGATAGTAATCCGAAAATAATGGATAATAAGTACCCAAATCAGCGCATTGATAAATTATAAACGGGTAAAAAATATCCAATGGGTATTTTTACTACAGGAATGTATTATATTCAGGTCATGAACGACCGCCGGCCGATCCTGAAATGATTGATTAATCGGATACTTGGCCGGTTTCATGCGATAAGTGCCGGGGCATCCGGCAAGTTGGCATTTTTATTGCTGAAAACAACGATATGCATAAACAGCCCAGACAACACCGGTTGTTAATGGGAATCCCGCCCTGGATACTTTTGGGGGCGGTGGTCGTCCTATTGCCCATTTTTGCGTTTATCGCCGTTGAGAACATCCACCGCCAGAAAGAGCAGGGTACGCGGCTGCTTCTAGAAAAAGGAGCGGCGCTGATCCGTTCCTTTGAGGCAGGGGCACGAACCGGAATGGGGATGGGATGGAGCAATTTCAGGCTACAGACGCTCCTTTCCGAAACCGCCCAACAGCCCGATATCGATTACATCATTGTCGCCGACACTGAAGGGGCCATCCTTGCTCATAACCGGCAGGACCGCATCGGAGATATACACGGTGGAGACCTGGATCTGAGGGCCGTTTCACAATCCGAATCGGTGCACTGGCGGATTGTCGCAGAACCGAATGGCCATAAGACATTTGAAGTCTACAGAAAATTTGCTCCTGCCGGCGGCTCGGGAATGCAGCACGGCCGGATGATGGGTATGATGGGCAGGATGATTGGAAGGCGCTGGCAGCAGGGGCAAACGGAGCAGAAAGACGGCCGGGCGCTTATCGAACCGGAAGCGTTGAACATTTTTGTGGGCCTGGACATGACCGCCATCGAATCAGCCAGAGAAGCCGATACGCGACACTTTCTTTTTATGGTATTTATTTTGCTGCTTATCGGATTTTCCGGAATTATTCTTCTTTTTTTCTTTCAAAGCTACCGCGCCACCCGGGCATCTCTTTCACGAATCAAGGCGTTTTCCGACACCCTGGTGGAAAACATGCCCATCGGCCTGATCGCAGTGGATACAAAAAGACGGGTCGCCTCTATGAATTATGTCGCCGGATCCGTCCTGGGTTTGTCGGAAACGGATGCGACCGGATCGGATATCGGTCATATCCTCCCGGTTCAATTTCAGCATCAGCTTGATGCACTGGAAAAAGAAGGACGTCTGGATGAGAGAGAGATTGAAATCACCGTTGATGACGGCCGCATCATACCGCTGGAGATCAGCGGCACGTCCCTGAACGATGAAAACGGTGAATCTCTCGGATATGTTCTTTTATTTAAGGACCTCACCGAAGTGAAAACCCTCAGGGACGAGATCGAGAGGAGTCAGCGGTTGGCCACCGTCGGCCGGCTGGCTGCCGGGGTGGCCCATGAAATACGCAACCCGCTGAGCTCCATCAAAGGCTTTGCCACCTATTTCAAGGAAAGATACCGGGATGTTCCGGAAGATCAGCAGACCGCCGGAATTATGATCAAAGAAGTGGATCGGTTGAACCGGGTGGTCAGCCACCTTTTGGAGTTTGCAAGGCCCATTGCCGTGTCTAAGAAACCGACCCCCATAAAAAGCCTGATTGAAGATTCCATAAAACTGATCCAGCAGCAGGCGGATGGAAAAAATATTGCAATCGATACCGAGATTGCCGACTCTGTGGTGTCCGCAGAGCTGGACCCGGATAAAATAAACCAGGTCCTTCTCAATCTTTATCTGAACGCCATCGAGTCCATGGACGCCGGAGGGATGCTTTCAATATCCCTGGTAAAAGACAATGTGAAAAAGCGGATCGAAATTCGAATCGCGGATACGGGTTCCGGCATCCGGGAAGATAACCTTGCCCACGTTTTTGATCCCTATTTCACAACCAAATCATCGGGAACCGGGCTGGGCCTTGCCATCGCTCATAAGATCGTTGAAGGGCATAACGGTGAAATCTATCCGGAAAGCAGGCCGGGAGAAGGCACCACGTTCATTGTTTCATTACCGATACGTTAGTGCCTTAATAATTATTTTTGTGCTTTTTTTGGCAGAATATTTTTGAATGCAATAATAAACTGCTCAAAGAAGCGCCTAAAATTAAAAGTGCCTAAAATGCCTAAAGTTATGAAATTCTATCCTTTTTATAAAAAAAGATAAAGCAATGCGATACCTTAACTTTAGGCACTTCAAACTTTAGTTCACTTGTAACTTTTCCGGCTTGTCCGGGTTAGGGGCGGCACAGGATGAATCCAACAAGCACCATACTGGTAGTCGACGACGACAGTTCCCATCGAACCATGCTGCGCACACTGATCGGCGGATGGGGTTACGGCGTGCAGGAAGCAGATGATGGGTCCACAGCAGTCGAGGCTGTGAAAGAGCAGCCCTTTGACCTGGTCCTCATGGACATCCGCATGCTCAAAGTCTCGGGCATCGAAGCGCTGGAGACCATCAAATCCGTAAATCCGGCCATACCGGTTGTGATTATGACAGCCTTTTCTTCTGTTGAGACTGCCGTCGAAGCGCTGAAAAAAGGCGCATACGACTATCTGACCAAACCGCTCGATTTTGAGAAGCTTAAAATAACCATTCAGCGTGCCATGGAGCATATCAACCTGAAGGAGGAGAATCGGAGACTCAGGGAGAGCCTGGGCCGGCAGTTCGATCGGCAGAACATTATCGGACGAAGCCTTTCCATGGTCAAACTTCTTGAAACCGTTGCCCAGGTGGCTCCCTCGGAAGCGACGGTGATGCTCACCGGGGATTCCGGCACGGGAAAGGAGCTGATTGCCGGAGCCATTCATTTCAACAGCCCGAGAAAGGACGGTCCGTTTATAAAAATCAACTGTGCGGCAATTACCGAAACGCTTCTGGAATCCGAGCTCTTCGGACATGAAAAGGGGGCGTTTACCGGAGCGGATCGGAAAAAGGAAGGGAAATTCATCCAGGCCAACAACGGGAGTATTTTTTTAGATGAGATCAGTGAGACCAGCCTTACCATGCAGGTGAAGCTTCTCAGGGTGCTGCAGGAAAGGGAAATCACCCGTGTGGGCGGAGACGCGGTTATTCCGGTAAATGTGCGGGTGATCGCGGCTACCAATAAAAACCTGCTGGATTTAATCGCTGAAGGCAGATTCCGAGAAGATCTCTACTATCGGTTGAATGTGGTCAGCCTCGATCTTCCGCCCCTGCGGGAAAGGCGGGAGGACATTCCCATTTTGGTCGAACATTTTCTGAGGCGGTTTGCCGAAAAGAACCGGAAAGAGATCAAAGGGGTTACACCGAAAGCCATGGATCGGCTCGTTTACTACCAGTGGCCGGGGAATGTGCGTGAATTGATGAATGCGGTTGAGCGTGGTGTCGTGCTGGCCCGGTCCGATTATCTGGATACCGAGGTATTGCCCATCACGGACCAGAGCGCCGGAGAGACCGGAGAAAGTGAGCCCTTCGAACCCGAGACCGGTCCGGATCTTCCATTGGAGGCGGTTGAAAAAACCACCATCCTGAAAACACTGGCATCTGCCGACGGCAACAAAAGCGAAGCGGCCCGGCGGCTCGGAATTACCAGGAAAACACTCCATAAAAAGCTTAAAAAATATGGAGTGATGTCCTAAATTTTTCTTCGAGGTCTCTGACATTATGTTACGATTTTATAACCCAAAAGAAGGCTAAATCTTTAGGCACTTCAAACTTTAGTTCACTTGTAACTTTTCCGGCTTGTCCGGGTTAGGGACATAAAATGGAACAGGCAAATTCTCAGATCATTCGATGCCCGGGATGCGGCGCAAAAAACAGAATCCCAACAGATAAGATCGAAGCGACAGTGAAGTGCGGGAAATGCCACAAGCCGCTTCAGGCCGAAGATAGAAAGCCGGGCTGGTTTGATACCTATACCATCAGATGCGCCGCCTGCCGGGCCAAGAACCGAATCCCTGCAGACAAAATCGGCGAGACTGCCAAATGCGGAAAATGCAAATCCCCTCTGGAAACAGCGGGCCTCCTCAACGGAAAATCCGTTATGGTCACGGATTCTAATTTTGACGGCAAGGTGATCAACTCTCCTTTACCGGTCCTGCTTTATTGCTGGTCTCCCGGCTGACCGTCCTGTCAAATGGCCGGTCCGGTCGTTGATCAATTTGCCGCCGATTCAAGGGGCCGCGTCAGGGTTGGAAAAATGAACATAGAGACCAGCCCGGTCGTTGCGTCCAGATATAATGTGTTTGGAGTCCCCTACCTGTTGATATTTGACAACGGACAATATAAAGATGGCCTTCCGGGCGCGGTACCCAAGCACGAGATTATGACGCGCATGGCCCATTATCTATAGAGATGTATTCAATTCGTTTTTCTGTGGATTAGATTTTTACGGGTTCATTTTAAGAATTCATTTCTCATTTGCAATATGTTGAAATTTTAAATTGTTTTTGAACCGCAGAATGCTGAACAAGGAATGTCGAATTTCGAAGTTTTCCTACACTTCTACGGTTCTAAATTCCTTGTTCGATATTCGATATTCAAAATATGAAAACCGTTGAGAGCAAAGGTTTCGGGTTTTTCATTCGGAACGGAATTGTGACAATCACTCTGTCATGGATTGGCAATCCCCGGAGTCCAATGATACTATGAACGATGTGCGGTGAACCGTGAACGTCAGAATATTAAAATTTAAAAATAACAATATTATCTGTGTATATCTGCGTAAATCTGCGTCCTATTTTACTCGACCGCATTAAAAGGATACCATGGAATCTGAAAGAAGTTGCCGGATTCTGGCCGATAAGATCATAACCATCCTGGAAAGAGGCTTTGTTTTAAGCGACGATGCCGTTCATTATATCGAATCGACCTTCCCGAATCCCTCGCTGGAATCCCTTAGAGCAGCCATCAAAGATGAAGACGGTAGCGAAATCGGACCGTTTTACGAGCTTCTATTTTTCCCGGATGCCTTCATGCAGATGGAACTGGAAGACATTCTGAAAACAGAAAATTATACCAAAGAAGATGAAAAAACAGTGCTTGATATGCTGGTCTCCCGGCTGCCGGAAACCCCTGTACATTTCCCGGCTGCCCGGGGCACCCTTTATCTTAGAATACCGGAATGGACTGCCGAACAGTTCATCTCACGGCTTAAGGTATACAAGCAGTTGGAGGACCGGATCTCTCGATCCGTCGATACGAATGTTCCGGGAGAAAAAAGAAACGGCGTACGGATAAAATTCAGGAATTCCCGGTTTGTACAGACAGAGAAACGGATTTCTTTTTTTTGTGCCTACTTCGAAAAGCTGAAAGACAGCTGCAAGGAATGTCTCGACTTGATGATCTCCCTTTTTGAAGAATCGGATGACAACCGGGACATTTATCAAACGCTGGTGGAGAAAAAACGCTTCTATTTTCAAAGTGCTCTCAAGGCCTTACGGTATGCGCAGATGCTCCAATATGAGAACATGGAAACCCTTTTCGCCCAAGGGGTCCGCGTGACGTATGCCGACAAGCAGGATGCGGAACGGAAGATGGAAATTATCGACAAGGTCAGTCGTTCTGTTTTCGGAAAGACGGAGTGCTTCCAGAAGCCGGATGAGGTTGTCGAAGCCAGTGAATACCGAATCGTGGATTAATTCGATAGTATAGGAGATTTCTTTTTTTTGGACACGGAAGAACATAGATGAACATGGGTGCTTTTTGAACTGATACTTGATGCTCGATGCTTGATACTCGTTATTTTATCCGATTCGACTTCCAGAGTCAGTAGCACCACTGAGGCGGGTTCTCGCTTCACCCTAACCAACATCGAGCATCCAGTATCGAGTATCGATACGAATTATCTGTGTATATCTGCGTCCAATTTAACTTGTTATGATCGGAGTATATAAATGAAACGTGTGACAACTCTTCGAATACTTTACCTCATGATTTTTGCCTG
>DUZK01000028.1 GCA_013349495.1 Deltaproteobacteria bacterium | reverse complement strand
TTAAAGACATCATCGATGTCCAGGGGGTACCCACCACGGGTCACTCCAAAATTCTGATTGATAACGTGGCAGAAACGGATTCTTTTGTGTGGCGAAAATTGAAGGCGGCCGGGGCGGTGCTCCTCGGGAAACTGTCTACCCACGAGTTCGCCATTGGGGGCCCGTCCTTCGATCTGCCTTGGCCGCCGGCGCGCAATGCCTGGAACTACAAGCACTTCCCCGGTGGATCATCCAGCGGATCAGGGGCTGCTCTGGCAGCGGGATTCGTCCCTGCCGCGCTGGGAACGGATACGGGTGGTTCAGTGCGAAGCCCGGCCTCCATGTGCGGCATCGTCGGGATGAAAGCAACCTACGGCCGTGTCAGTCGCCGCGGGGTCCTACCCCTGTCCTACTCCCTCGATCATGTGGGCCCGATGACGAGAACCGTCACGGACAATGCGATCCTCCTTAACGTCATTGCCGGATATGATCCCGAGGATCCGGGGTGCGCTCGCATGGATGTGCCGGATTTTACGGCCGATCTGGATAAAGGCATCAACGGTCTTAAAATCGGTGTTATCCGTCGCTTCTACCGGACGGATTTTGAAGCCGATCCGGAGATGACCCAAAGCATCGAAGATGCGGTACGGATTCTGGCCGACCAGGGCGCTCAGATACAGGAGATCGATCCCGGTCCCATCGTCGACTATGCTTCCGCAAACCGGCTGATTCTGCTGTCGGAGGCGTATGCTATCCATGAAAAGTGGCTTAAGGAGCGCCCGGGAGATTACGGGGCTTTGGCTCGCAAACGAATAATGACGGGTGTCTTTTTCCGCGCCTCTGAATATGTTAATGCCCTGCGTCAACGGGAAATCCTCCGGCGGAAGTTCAATGCCTGCATGGCACCGGTCGATACAGCGATCACGGCATCCGACATGGAGCCGGCTCCTCCGATCGAGGATGAAGGCCTTTGTGAAAAATTGTACAGGCGGCATGCTCGACCACCCTTCAATCTAACGGGAAATCCGGCCATGGCCGTTCCCATCGGGTTTGCCTCCACAGGACTTCCGCTCTCCATGCAGATTATCGGCAAACCCTTTGACGAAAAGACGGTTTACCGCGTTGCCCGGGCTTACGAAAAAGCGACCGACTGGACATCCAAACACCCTGATATAGATGGTTGAAAATAACAGTACGGCCTGAAATCCGCGGCGCTCAATGGCATCCATACCGGAAGATTCGGGAGCAAGCCAAACCGGTTGACATCATGTGTGAATCGGTGTAAAAGTTATGCGAATTAACTGTTCGATTGTTCGATTGGTGTCCCGTCAAACGTTAAACCCTACTGAACCGAATAACGAGAGCGTATTTCCGACCCATGCACACCGAAGTAATAAAAAATCCTGAAAAGATCAGCTCTCAAATCATTGACCGGTTTAAACAGGAAATCGAGTCGGGTATCTATCTTCCGGATGTTCCCCTGCCCTCTTACGCTTCGCTGGCCCAGAGCTATGCTGTCAGCAAATCGACTGTTTTCGAAGCCTTCAATGTACTTTCCAGGGAAGGATACCTGTTTACCAAACAGGGAAAAGGAGCGTTCATCAACCCGGAAAAGATAAAAAAAAAATCGAAACGAAAAATGCAGGATGTAGCTTACATTGCATTTAATGTGTTTTCCACCAATGACAATCAATTTATTCCCCAACTGGAAGAAATAAACACCATTGCTCAAAAAAAGCGGGTCAACCTCCACATTCATTTTATTCACGGCATGTCCGTGTTGTCACCCGAAAACAGTCTGCTCAAAAGACAGATCGGAGAGAATCAATACCAGGGCTTAATCATTGCATCACCGCTGGAGCTTGAAGATATCAAGTGGTTTTCTTCCCTTCACATCCCTTTTGTGCTGGCGACCTGCCGATATAACGTTTCCGTACCCAGGGTTCTGATGGATCATGTTTATGCCGTCCGATTGGCCGTGAAAATCTTTACCGACCGCCGTGTTAAAAAGATCGCGGTCTTTACCGGCCCCATGACCTGGAAACGAAATCGAATTGTTCCCTACTCAAACGAAATCACTGATGCATTTGAAAAACTAAATGATAACGGCGCATTCATCTTCGATTTTATCCCATGCGAGTACAGCTATCTGGATGCAAAGAAAAAAACCTTTGAAAAATTCAGGCCCGGTTATGACGGTATTTTCTTCCAAACCGATATCATCGCCAAGGGAGCGCTGGCCGCCATCAAAGAGATGGATTTGGATATTTCCGAAACCGTATGCATCAACTACTGCGATCTGGAAGATTACATCACACCCATCAACATAAAGAAACCGGTGGCTGAATTGGGCCGCCATGCGTTTGAACTGCTGGAAACCATTTATATAAACGGTAAAAGCGAAGACAATCTCGTACTGCTGAAACCCAAAATCTTAGGGGACGGGGGTTAGCGTCGCAGGTGTGATCCATGAATCTAAAAGAAAAAGGTGAATATCATATGACCCAACCCGTAAAAATCGGAATCATCGGAGCCGGATTTGCCGGTGCGTTTCATCTTCGCTCCTACCGTCAGGTTCAGAGAGTGCCGGTGGAAGTGACGGCAATTGCAGGCAAAACTAAAACACGGGCTGAAAATCTTGCAAAAAGATACAATGTGCTCAATTACTACGATGACTATCGCTATATTCTGGACGACCCGTCCATACAGGTGGTGGATATAGTCGTTCCCAACGCCCTCCATCTTCCCATGGTGCTTGAGGCTGCCCGGGCCGGCAAACATATTATCTGTGAAAAGCCGCTGACCGGTTATTTCGGCCAAGGGGAGCCGGACGATGAAGTCGGGGCCACGCCGAAAAGGAAAATGCTGGAGAAGGTTCGGGAAGATCTTGAAAATGTAAGAGCGGTGATGGCCGCAAACCAGGTAAAATTCTGTTATGCGGAGAACTGGATCCATGCCCCGTCTTTCAGAAAGGGACTGGAGCTCATGGAAAAGTGTTTTGCCACCGGGAGTATTCTGGAAATACGGGGAGATGAGTCCCACAGCGGATCCCATGCGGAATATGCCAAATACTGGCGGCATGCCGGCGGCGGCGCCATGGCCCGACTGGCTGCCCACCCCATTGCAGCGGGACTCTTTCTCAAGCAGTATGAGGGAGAGAAAAGAGACGGCCGTCCCATTGTCGCCAAAGAAGTCTGGGCGGATGCCACAGATCTGACCAAGACCGAGGCCTTTGCCCACGCCAAAGACAGCCCCCTGGTCACCGGATGGCAGGATGTGGAAACCTGGTCCCAGCTCACCGTAACCTTTACGGACGGGACCAAGGGTATATTCTTCGGCACCGACGACCTGTTGGGTGGAATGGAATCCGAAATGGATATCAGACTCACCAATTCCCGGGTTAAATTCGCTCTCTGTTCGGTTCGGGACTGCCAGTTCTATATTGTGGATCCCGCCCCGGTCGAAGACGTCTATTTCAATGAGAAGCAGGAAACAAAGGCGGGGTTATCCTTCCCTAACCCGGATGAGGAGTGGACCCTCGGTTATCCCCATGAAATTCAGGACTTCATGGAAGCCATTGTATATGACCGGGACCCCCTTACCGGTTTGGATCTGGCCATGCAACTGGTAGAAGTGTTATACGCCGGTTATGTCTCCTGTGAAGAAGGACGAAGGATTTCACTGGAATGATATGTTAAGCAATGACCGAAAACAATTTTCTGAATAACTGAATAGGAGGATGCCATGAGTGATGATCTATTTTATCTACCGGTTAAAATCGGTGATGTTGAATTGAAAAACCCGTTTATCGTCGCTTCCGGTCCGACGGTCAAACGGACCGACCAGATGGAGCTTGCGGAAAAATGCGGCTGGGGAGCCGCCTCCATCAAACAGGCGTTTAACCCGTTTCCGTACATAAACTATCAGCCTCGATACCGGTGGCTGAAAAAGGAGAAACTTCACACCTTCACTGCGGAATACCGCCTCGATTATGAGGCCGGTCTTCGCCTGGTGGAAGATGCCAAGAAAAAAATCAAAGACATGGTCATTTTTGCCAATTACTCCTATGTAGAAGAAGGGCTTGAAGGGTGGCAGAAGAGCGCCAAAGGGTTTGAGGCGGCAGGCGCAGATATTCTCGAACTGAACTTCTGCTGCCCCAATATGTCCTTCAACGTGGATGTCCACAGCCAGCCGAGCGAAGGAGAACGCCCCTCCTCAGGCGCGAGCATGGGTCAGGATGCAGACGCCGTTAGAGACGTGGTGAAAGCCACCCGGGAGGTCACCGACCTTCCGATCATTGCGAAGATCACCCCGGAAGGGGGAGAGATCGCTAAGGTTGCCAAAGCCGCCTATGATGCCGGGGCAAATGCAGTGTGCGGCGTTGCCAACCGGCTGGGAATAGCCCCGGTGGATATCTGGAACTACAAAAGATCCATATACCCGCTTCAAGGGGAGAATACCATGGGCTGTCTTTCCGGTCCCTGGCTTTTGCCGCTCGCGCTTAGAGATGTGTATGAAATCCGGAATTTGAATGGACCGGAACCCCATGTCATCGGTACCGGAGGAATTGCCAGATGGCAGGATGCCGTTCAGATGATCATGTGCGGCGCCGATACCATCGGCGTGTGCACGAAAACCATGACAAGCGGTTACGGATTCCTTGAAAAATGGATGAAATCCATTAAGGATTACATGGAAAAAATGGGATTTAAATCCGCAAGAGACATGCGGGATCTACTCCTCAAAGAAATTGCAACAGCCGCTGATTTGACGGTATGGGCCGGCTATGCGCAGGTCGATCCTGAAAAATGCAACGCCTGCGGTCTCTGTGTGGAGGTTGGGCAGTGCAACGCCATCATTCTAACGGATGCAGCGGCAGAGATCAGCGCCGAACTCTGTCAGGGCTGCCACACCTGCATCGACATCTGCCCGAAAAACGCCATTGATATGGTGGACGAAAAAGCAGCCGAGTGATTATTACTCGGGATTCTCACCATAAGAGTGATACGGACCCACCGTTTCCGTACCCATTCTTTTGAACCGAGGTGTCACAACCGGGTAAAGGGACGCTTATGTTTTATCCATGACGATATTCCAGCTCTCGCCCACGATGGTCATCCGCTTTCCCTGGACGTTGTATTTCGTGTTGACCATGACGTTTTTTTCGGAATCCGTTAAAATCAGAACATCACCTACGACACGGTATGGATTGGTCTTAGTGGTGGTGATTCCGTCTTTCAACACCGTCAATGTCGTCACCTTCGTGTTGGTTTGAAAGGTTACCACCATGTCGCTGTATTCCGGAATGGGTCTCGGGCTTTTGATGCTTACTATACGCCACGACGTTCCCACCAGCGGATTGCTGTTCTTCTCTTGGTAGGCGGTCTTGAAATCGTTGGTGATCCGTGATTTTTCAAGGGCTGCACGTTCCCGTCCCGCCTCTTTCTTGGCTTCTTCCTTGTCCTTTTCGTTGCCCACAATATAACCCAGAGCCGCTCCTGAAACCGAACCGATGGCGGCACCCGTACCGGAACTTCCGGTGAGAGAACCGATGGCAAGTCCTGCCAATGACCCGCCGGCAGCCCCTGCCGCCTTTCCCTTTTGAGCTTTCGATTTCAAGCATCCGACGATTAGCATGCTGATGCAAACCAAGATGATACTGAATTTCAGGACGCTGCTTCTTGTTTTCATTGTCTCTATCCTTTCTACAATCAAGATTATCGGCGTTAAATAGCAGAATACAGCATCAAATGTGAACAGCAAGCGGTTTTTTACCGGTTCTAATAGATGACACTGGGGAGCCACAATACCAGCTGAGGAAAAAAGGACAGCATAACGATTAAAACGACTGCAGGAATCAAAAAAGGAAGTGTCCCCATAAAGATGGTGGTGATTTCATATTCAGGCACGACGCCGTTGAGGACAAACAGGTTGAGACCATAGGGCGGGGTGACCAAGCCGATCTCGGCCAGCACCACATAGAGAACACCGAACCAGATTTTATCGAATCCCAGGTCATTGATAATCGGAGCAACAAAGGGGAGTGTCAACACCAGCATGGACAACCGGATGTCCGGGAATTCAAGGAAAAGGCGGATGGCGTATTATTTTAGATTGACAAAACGTCCATTGGCCATTAGAAGAATCAACTTGCAGCAGCAATGAACACGCAAGCGTATCGAGTATTAACGGGAGTAAGAGATCATGTACGTACCACGCTATATGTTTTTTACAAAAGGAGAAGGCGTAGACAAGGAAAAGCTTGCCTCCTTTGAGAACGCCCTTCGAAATGCGCGGATAGCGCATCTGAACATCGTGACGGTCTCGTCCATTTTTCCGCCCCACTGCCATATCATCGATATCGAGGAAGGGCTCCAGCATCTCGAACCCGGTGAAATTACCCATTGTGTTCTGGCAAAAGAAGAAAGCCAGGAACCCGGCAGAAGAATAGTTGCCAGCGTGGGTTTGGCCCTGCCGGCAGAGCATGGCCGGTATGGGTATCTCTCCGAACATCACGGATACGGCATGACGGAAATCGGAGCCGGTGAATATGCGGAAGATCTGGCAGCCTCCATGCTGGCTACAACCCTCGGTATCGAATTCGATGCGGATAAAGATTATGACGAGCGAAGAAATATCTATGAGATGTCAGGCAAGATCGTTGAGTCCCAGCATATCAGCCAAGCATCTTTAGGCGCAGAAGGAAACCTCTGGACCACGGTAATTGCGGCTGCAATATTTGTAAAATAATGACCCCTCAAGAAATTAGAAGCCGTTTTGGCGGAGATGAAGTCCCGGCAACTTCTCTCGCTGATGCGGATATCGTCATCCTGCCGCTCTGCTATGAAAGCGCCTCCTCCTACGGCACCGGAAGCAAACATGGTCCCTCCCATATTCTGAATGCATCGATTCAACTGGAACGGATAGATGAAGAAACCTTATTGGATTGGGGGCTGTTTAAAATACACACGATGACCCCGCTAATCCCTGAAGACAGTCCGGAAAAGGCTGTGGAGCAGATGAGAAAAGCCGCAGGCAAAGTCATCGGAGAGGGGAAATACCTTCTATCCCTTGGCGGGGACCATGCATCTTCCATCGGACCGATTCGGGCCGCGGCCGAAGCCTACCCGAACCTGGGTATCCTTCAGGTGGATGCGCATCTTGACCTCCGGGAAGAGTGGAACGGAAGCCGGTTCAATCATGCCTGCGTTATGCGCAGGGTTTCAGAGATCAGCGATATTTCCATTGTTCAGGTAGGTATTCGTGCCTTTTCGGAACAGGAGCTTGAAGTTCTTAAAACCGGCAGCAACTTCACGACCTTTTATGCTCACCAAATCGATCCCGTGGATTCAGCCTGGATGGAAGAAGCTCTTGCCGCGCTGCCTGACACGGTTTATATTTCCATCGATCTCGACGGCCTCGATCCTTCGGTGATCCCCGGAACCGGCACTCCGGAGCCCGGTGGCTTTTCATATAGACAAGTGGTGGAATTGATCAAAAAGGTGGGTGGCGCCAAAAATGTGGTTGCAGCGGATATCACGGAGCTGACCAAAATCGAAGGGTTCCAGGTCTCGGAATATACGGCCGCAAAGATAGCAACGAAAATAATGATCCACTGTTTCAACTCAAATGTTACAAGAAAAGCCTCTTTATAACTCCTCAACCAGCAACACCTTCACCTCTTATAGCCTCTGCCAAGTCCTTTTCTCTTCCGAAAAGAAGATAAACGCACCGATTATGGGGCATTTTATAATTCCCCTCGGTTTTGTTCCCTGTAGCCGTATTTTACTGAGAGATGTTTAGTGTTTTCGTAAATTGTTGGATCCAGCCGTTTAATGTCGCCCCACGTTACCTCCCAGGGCGCGTCCGGAACGTGATAACGGCGGGCGTTCATATCTTTTGGGACGCTTTCAAGGACACCCCGTTGATACGGAATGCCAACAAGATCACACAAACCGGGGAGTTCTAACTTCAAGTCCTCGACTCTGACGATTTTGTCCGCTTTAGCTTCTGCCATTACGTTCCAATGATACCAGTATCGCGAGGCTTTCAGAATGAGTTGCTGCTTGAAGTCGAGACGCTGCTGTTCCTCCGGACTCAGTTTTGTCTCCGGAACATGGCGTTCGATATACGTTGGTGCCCGTTTACCATGCTGCAGAATAAATTGGGCCGTGCTGGCAATCACTTTCAAAGGGTGCCGGACCTGGTGAATGACGACATCGAACGTATAATTGATAATACTGGGACCGGAGGGCGGCTCGGGATCATCAGCCGCCATAAACCAGGATGCCGCACCGTCGGCGCCCATAACGCCATTCGGAGGGACGGGTCTCTCATGCCGAATATCCAGACCGAGCGATTGCCAGAGCTGTGCTGCATAGAGGGTTCCGCTTCTTCCACAACCGGTGATGAGCAGCCTTTTTCTTTCCATCTCAAGCCTTTATAAAATCAGCCTCGGCAGATAAGTCACAATGTCAGGAAATACCACGAGAAACAATATCAAAAGCACAATGGGAATTAGGAAAGGAAGTATCGATTTAACGACCGATTCAAAGGGTTGGTTCGTAATCCCGACAAGGACATAGAGGACATTGCCGAAGGGAGGTGTAATCACACCCACGGAAAGCGAGATCACCATCAACACCCCGAAAAACAGCGGATCGATCCCGATCAATTTAATCATGGGAACCATCACCGGGGTGAAGATGAGAACCGATTCGATAACCGACATGAAGCATCCCACAATGAGAAAGAAAAAGGTAATGATGATCAGCAGCACGGTGGTATTGGTGGAAACCTGCACCACCAGTTCGGAAAGGGTCAGGGGGATCTGAAGCCGTACCAGCAGCCATCCATACAGTACGGCGATGGAAATGATAAACAAAACAATCGCGGTAAACTCGACGGTATTGTTGAAGACTTCCAGGAGCCCTTTCCAAGTGATGTCCCTATAGATGAGCAGGACCAGAATAATGGCGTATGTGCTGGCCACCACCCCCGCCTCCGTGGGCGTAAAAATACCGGTCCAGATCCCGCCCACAATAATGACCGGTGTCAAGAGAGAAAGGACTGCTTGCCCGGACAAACGGATGACCTCCTTAAGCGGCGGCCTCGGCTGAATCGGCATGGGGATTCGAAAAGAGAGAATCCACGTCATGATCATCAGGCTTCCACCCAAGAGAATGCCGGGAATCAACCCGCCGACAAATAATGCGCCCACACTGACATCTCCCAGCCAGCCGTAGATGACCATGGCAACACTCGGGGGGATAATCGGCCCGATCACCGACGAGGCTCCGGTGATGCCGATACTGTAGGACATGGAATAGCCCTGATCCCGCATGGCCTTGATCTCAAGTGCTCCCAGACCGGCCGCATCTGCAACGGCGGTCCCGGACATGCCGGCAAATATCATGCTGGCCAGAACATTGACATGACCCAGCCCTCCGCGCAAATGACCCACCAGGGCATTGGCGAAATTAAAAATCCTGGTGGTGACGCTCCCTTTATTCATGACATTGGCCGCCAGAATAAAAAAGGGTATGGCGAGGATCGGAAAGTTGTTGATACCGTGCATCATTTTCAACGGAAACAGCGTCAGCGGGATGCTAAAAAGATCGTTCTCAGCCCACAACACCGCCATGCAGGTCAACCCGATGGAGATGCTTACCGGCACACCGATAATAAAAAAGACCAGCAGCAGTCCTATAAAAAACACGAGCATCCCCATTGTATCAGCCTTTCTCCCCGGATGATGCGAATGACCCCTTCAGCTGTCGAATCGTTTCGCCCATTGCATTAAAATGAAATACGATAATACCGGTAACACCCAGGAAAAGCCCCAGGTAAAAATATGTAATACTGATCTCGAGGGCGGTTGTTTTGACCGGGTAGTTGATTTTCATGATCAGCAGACCGCCGAACCAGACGGAAACCAAAAAAATCGCTGTGAGGATCTCAACGATGATCTGAAGAAATAATTTTGCCCGACCCGCAAGCCTGCTCCTCAGGACATGAATGACGATATGGGAGCCGCGATACCAGGCGCCGGCTGAACCCAGAAAAACCGTCCAAACGCAAAAAAAGCGGGACGCCTCTTCGGCCCAGGTGGTGGGCATATGAATGATGTTGCGACTGAACACCTCGATCATGATGCAGCCCATCATGCCCAAAAATGCAACCAGCGAACCGATATCATAAATGCGAACCAAAACGGTCACCACGGACCTCCGTTATCAATAAAAATGTTTCGAGAGTGGTTGTTTGAATGGGTTGAAGCATTTTATGAAACCGCAGAATATCGAACAAGAAATATCGAATGTCGAAGTATAACTTCAAAATTCTGCAGTTCCTTGTTATGCGAGCCGGCCACCCATCCATTCGGTTTTCGGTTTGGACGGATGGCCGGCACAGGATGACTTCAGCACGTTTTCAGAATCAGTTCATTATTTGCAGACCCGGTTGATCTCTGCAGACGCTTCGGGGGCAAGGTCTTTCTGGGCTCTTTTGATGGCCGGCATGGCCTTTGCCCGAATAGCGGCTTTATCGGGGGTGATGAACTCCATTCCCATCTTTTTCAGCTCCACCTTATAAAACTCATCCTTCTCGTCTTCCAGTTTGGAGCCGTATTCCCTTGCTTCGTCAACGGCACTTCGAATAAGCTTCTGATCCTCTGCGGAAAGCTTGTCGAACCAGACTTTGCTCGCCACCCATCCCCAGGGGAAGAACACATGATCGGTCATGATAATGTATTTCTGGACCTCCCAAAGCTTGCGGGAATAGGGTGAAACCAATGTGTTCTCATGGGCTTCGACCTGACCCGTTTTCATGGCCAGGTAAATTTCAGGGGCGGGAATGACCGTCGGCAAAGCGCCTACAGTCTTCCAGACATCGACCCACAGGGGAAGAGCCGGCAGCCGCATCTTGAGGCCGTCGAGATCGCCCGGCCCGTTAATCTTGCGGTTTGAGGTCATCTGCCGCGCCGCGCGTTTTTGAATGCCCAGATCGACGAGACCGCCCTTTTCTGCGGACAGCGCAGCGATTTTCTTTCCCATAGGCCCTTCCAGATAGGCCTTGACGCAATTCCAGTCGGTCAGGTAGAAGGGAATCGAAGTCGGGTTGTACGCTTTGGCATACATATCCCTGAAAATGCCGCCGCTCAGGGCCATCTGCGTCTGGCCGAGCTTCATCAGTTCATAAACGGCCTTCTCTTTTCCCAACTGGCCGCTCATGAAAATTTTGACGTTCATGCGGCCGCCAGACTCCTTTTCCACAATTTCCTTGAATTTATTTATGGCCGCTTCCGATGCGCCTCCGGGTTTCATGGTGCAGTTGACATCGATGTTGATCTTGGCGGCAAGCACATTGCCGCTCATCAACAGTATGGCCAAAACGCCGATCCATGTTATCAACCTGCTTTTTTTCATGTTATCCTCCTTTATCTTGTTATTTGAAGATAGCGGTTTCCCAACCGCAGTTACTATATCCGGTGGCGAGTCTATTTTCAAGCCACCACATCGGCCTGAATGAATTGCTCGATTTCGTTGAGGTCGTATCCGGCCTCCTTTAATATCTCCCGGGTATGCTCGCCGAGTTGGGGAGAGGGACGACGCAATCGAGCAGGGGCCTCGGTCATCTTTACCGGAAACCCGGGCATTTTCACCGGTCCGGTGGGCTGGGGAGATTCCAGCACCATTTCCTGGTGAAGCACCTGGGGATCGGAAAAGACTTCTTCAAGATTGTTGATGGGCCCGCACGGAACGCCTGCTTCGTTGAATCGTTTTATCCATTCATCACGGGGCAGGGACCGGGTTTTTTCATTTACCATCCGGTTCATTTCCAGGCGGTTTTCCCTTCGCTTCTCGTTGGTATCGAATTCCGGATCGGTGATCAGGCGTTCAAGACCCAGTACTCTGCATAATGCCAGCCAGGTTTTTTCCGTACTCGGTGCAACGGCAAGGGGTCTGTCTTCGGTTTGAAATACCCCGTACGGGGATACCACCATTTGATCGTTTCCGGTCCGAAGGGGCAGCTTGCCGGTGGCGAAATAAGCCGACGATGCAAACCCCAGCATGCTGATCATCCCGTCCACCATGGCCGCCTGCACCTCTTCACCCTGCCCGGTCTGCTCCCGCCGTCTCAAGGCAGCCAGAATACCGAAAGCGGCATAGAGCCCGGCGATGGTATCTGTGAGCGGGATTCCGGCCCGCATGGGCTCCATGTCTTCAGTACCGGTTACACTCATGAATCCGGACATGGCCTGGGCGATGAAGTCAAAGGCCGGGCGATCCTTATAAGGGCCTGTTTTTCCAAAACCTGAAATCGCAGCATAAATAAGCCCGGGATTGATTTTCTTCAAATCGCCATATCCCAATCCCATCTTTTCCATAACGCCGGGTCTGTAGTTCTCAATCAACACATCGGCGGTTTTGACCAGCCGCCGGATGATCTCTTTTCCCTGATCGGCCCTGAGATCAATGGCAATGCTGCGTTTGTTGCGATTCATGTTTACAAAATAAGGATTTTCACAATCGCCCATTATACCGATCCGGCGAAGATCGTCTCCCCTTTTCGGTTCCACCTTGATAACCTCCGCGCCGAAATCAGCCAGCATCATGGAGCAAAACGGTCCCGACAAAATACGCGTCAAGTCAACAACTCTTAGTCCGGTCAACGGCATGGCTACAGATTCTCCTCACTCAGATAACAGAGACGATATTGTCGAAATTTGGATTAATGATACAAGCAAAAATGTCAGGGGATGATTCCGCAGAGTTCTGCTGCTCGTTTCGGATCCCGTGGGCCGCTTTTCATGACCTGGCCCGGCAGTGTCTTGCCGACAATTTTCTCCAGCCGAAGTGATGCACGGATTATCGACTCGAGATCGATACCGGTTCCCACCCCCATATCCTCGAGCATAAAGACCACGTCTTCTGTGGGCAGATTGCCGGCTGCTTGAGGAACATACGGGCACCCGCCCATTCCCCCGAGAGCGGTATCAAAGACGGTTGCCCCGGCCATCATGGCAACCAGAAGATTGGACATCGCCGTACCCCGGTTGTTGTGGAGATGAAGGATGATTTCTAAATCCGGATACCGATCCTTGACGCGCTTCACCAGATCGGCGGTTCGGGTAGGCGTTGCCATGCCTGTGGTATCGGCAAGGATGACGGCAGCAGCACTCCTCGATGTGTAGGCATCCACCAATTTCATGACGTCGGATTCCGGAACATCCCCCTGGTAGGGACACCCGAAGGCGGTTGCAGCCGAACAAATTACCGGAATGCTCTTCTCGGCGGCCAATGAAAAAATGTCATCCAAATCGGCAACAGACTCATCGACTGTTCTTCGCACATTGGCCTGATTGTGAGCATCGGAAGCTGAAATGACCACCACAATCTCATCGACTCCGGCTGCAATGGCGTTTTGAGCGCCTTTGAAATTCGGAACCAGCGCAGAGTAAACGGCTCCGTTTCGGTGGATTTTAGTGATTACCTCTGCAGCATCTCTAAGCTGGGGGACCGCTTTGGGACTCACAAAAGCGGTGGCTTCAATATCAGAGACACCCGCATCGGCAAGGGCATTGATAATTTCGATCTTGGCTTCAGTGGGAATAAATTCTTTCTCGATCTGGAAACCGTCCCTTGGCCCTACCTCCCGAATTTTAACTCTTGATGGCAACTTTAGCATCTTTCAATAACCCTCCTCCCATCTCAATTAAATAAGACGCAGATTTTCGCAGATAGTGAGTTATCGATACTGGAAACTGGATACTCGATACCGGATATCTGAAACGCCATATATATTCCTTTATTCACGCTATCCTTTGATGTGGGGGCATATCGAGCATCGAGCATCGAGCATCAAGAAACGAGTATCGAAAAATAATCTGCGTTCATCAGCGTCCAAAAAAAAGTCCGATACCATGGACTTACCTGAAAAAGCATTAAGTTTTTACCACGACAACAAAACCTATGATTCATCCATTAACGAACATCAACATTAAAATCAAGATGAAGGTTGTCACTGAAGGAAGGGGCAGGGTTCAGAAACGCATCGGGGATGAGAGCAGTACGTTTGGATTTGATGCCGCCCGGGAGCAATCCCGGGCGGCATAATTTGCAGCGTTCGATGAACGGGTTTCGGCTAGAACAGACCGGATACCTTGCCGGTTTGCACATCCACATCCACACGGCGGAACGCGGGATTGGAACCGGTTCCCGGCATGAGGCTGATGGTTCCGGCACAGGGGCAGAGGAACTTGGCGCCGGAATAGATCAACACGTCCCGGATGGGAAGCGTCCAGCCCTTGGGAACACCCTTCAATGTCGGATCATGGGTAAGGCTGAGATGGGTTTTCACCATCATGGTGGCAAAATCATCGTATTTGGGGTCATTCTCCAGCATCTTTGCCTTCGCCTCGGCATCCGGGGTCCAGGACGCACCGTCGGCCCCGTAAACTTCCTTTGCGATGATGTCCACGCGATCACGCAGTTTCATCTCTAACGGATAGAGGAATTTGAAATCGTTTTCGTCGTTGCAGGCATCGATCACAGCATCGGCAAATTCCAGGGCCCCGTCGCCGCCCTTTTCCCAGTGTTTGGATTCTGCGCATCGGGCGCCGGCTGCTTCAGCCGCCTTCCGGACGATCTTACACTCTTCATCCGTGTCTGTGTAGAATCGGTTGATACAGACCACCGGATTGATGCCGGATTTTCGGATGACGCCGATCATATGCACCATGTTTTCAACGCCTTTTTCCACCAATTCCAGGTTTTCTTTGGTATACGCATCCGGCAGGGCAATGCCGGGCACGACCTTGGGGCCGCCGCCGTGCATCTTCAGCGCACGGATGGTGGAAGTCAAAACCGATACATGAGGTTTCAGGCCGCTGAATCGGGATTTAACGTTCCAGAATTTTTCAAACCCGATATCCGCCGCAAAACCGCTTTCAGTCACATGGTAGTCGAACAGTTTCAGTCCCACACGGTCGGCGATGATGGAAGACTGGCCCACCGCGATATTGGCGAACGGACCGGCGTGCACCATGCAGGGGTTGTATTCTGCCGTGCACATGAGGGTCGGGTTGATGGTGTTGCGCATAAAAGCGGTCATGGCGTTACCCACTTCGAGGTCACCGGTGGTTACCGGTTTGCCGCTCTTATCGAACGCAACGGTGATGTTGTTGAGCCGTTCCTTCAGATCGGCCAGATCCCGGATGACCGACAGAATCGCCATACACTCGGAACCCACGGCAATTCCAAACCTGGACTGCATGGTAAACCCGTCCATACGGCCACCGATGCCGATAATGATATTTCTGAGCGCCTGGGCACAGAAATCGATGATCCAGCCCATTTCCACCCGGGTGGGATCGATGTTCAACCGGGCCATGCCGGTCAGCCGCTGGAGCTGCTCGTCGGTATAATTCCGCTCATGCTGCATACGGGAGGTCAGCGCCACCATCGCCAGGTTGTGGGCGTTCATGATGTCGTTGATATCTCCGGTGAGCCCCAGAGAAAACTCCGTCATGGGGATAAGCAGGGAGTTGCCGCCGCCTGCAGCAGTCCCCTTCACGTTCATGGTGGGCCCGCCGGAGGGCTGGCGCAATGCACCTCCCACATTCACGCCTCTTTTACCGAGACCTTCCATCAAACCGCAGGATGTGGTGCTCTTTCCTTCGCCAAGAGGCGTGGGTGTGATAGCGGTAACCTCGATGTATTTTCCGTCCGGTTGGTCTTGAAGACGGTTGATGATCTTTAAAAAATCGAGTTTCGCCAATCGACCCATTGGAAGAACTTCGTCTTTCTCCAATCCCAATTTGTCTCGCCACTCGTCCGGCATCGGCATGTTCTTTTCCGCCGCTTCGGAAATCTGCCAGTCGGCCATTTTTACTGCATTATAAGCCATTGTTCCTGTCCTCCTTTAAGGTTTAGTTAGATTCTTACTGGTTGTTCTAAGAATTCATCTCTCACATTTGTAATTTGTTGTAATTTATAATTATTTTTGAACCGCAGAATGCTGAACAAGGAATGTCGAATTTCGAAGTTTTTCTATCACTTCTGCGGTTCTAGATTCCTTGTTCGATATTGGATATTCAAAATTTCAAATATCTTTGGTTAGCATTAAGAGGAACCGGAATCCGCAAATCCGCCGTGTTCCTCAATGAAATCAGGTTGAAATCAGTCTGCTGCAACGAAAAAAGGTTTCATATCACGGTCAAAATATCTCGGCAAGACCTAAACCGGACAAACCGTAAATTCCAAATCACAAATATCAAATAACAAACAATATCCAATAACCAAAAAACACAAATTCAAAACAAGGATTTGGTATTGTTCTGTCAGATCACAAAGTTTCGGTCATTGAAATTTTGAATTTATTTGGAATTTGCTTGCCCGCCGTCTTTCTGGCGGGGTGCTTGTTATTTGAGATTTTAACAACTGGTGCTTGTATAAGTGCTGAACTTTCAGGCTTCAGCTTTAACCTGCTGAATCAGATTGAGTCGATGATAGAATCCCTGATGGGCCATGAGCTGGTCATGGGTTCCGGTTTCAATGATGCGGCCTCTGTTCATAACGATGATCCCGTCGGCATTGCGGGCAGTGGTGAGCCGGTGCGCCACCACTATTGCCGTACGGGTCTGCATGAGATTGACAAGAGCGTTTTGGATTTTCTCCTCTGTTTCAGAATCGATGTATGAAGTGGCTTCATCCAAAATGATCAAATCCGGATTCCGGGCCATGGCCCGTGCGATGGAGATGAGCTGACGTTCACCGCTCGACATGGCCAGACCCCCTTCGGACAGCACGGTATCCAGGCCGTCCGGCATTTTATCCACCACAGACCGGCAGTTGGAGGCTTTAAGGATTTCCGCCATCTCTTCATCAGAAACTTGACGATTCCCCTGGCAAATGTTGTCGCGTACGGTGCCGGAGAATAGAAACGGATCCTGCATGACCATGGCTATTCTGTTTCGAAACAATGACGGCGGGTACGATCGAATATCCGTACCGTTGATCAATACCCGGCCGGACAATGGATCGTAGAACCGTATAATCAGATTAATCATTGTGGTCTTGCCGGACCCGGTGGGCCCCACCACGGCAAGAATCTCTCCGGTCTGAACCTTGAACGAGACACCTTTCAACACCGCTTCGCCCGGGATATATTCGAAACGGACATTTTCCATGGCCACTTCGGCTATGCCTTCCAGTTTCGGCAGCATCGCGTCGGACGGACTCTCGGGCTGTGGAAGTTTCTCGTGGGTGTCGAGGATGAGGAAGATCCGCTCTGCAGATGCCATGGCATTTTGCAGAATATTATACTTTTCAGCAATGTCTCTGATGGGCCTGAAAAACATCCGCACATAGGAGATAAATGCCACCAGCGCACCCAGACTGATACTCTCCTTCAACACCCCGCTGCCCCCGTAGAGAATCACAATGGCCAGTGCAAGGACCCCCAGAAATTCAATAAACGGCATAAAGATTCCGAAGATTTTAATCTGCCGCATTCCGGCCATATAGTTTTCATGGTTGATCCTCTTAAACCGCTTGAAGTTTTCAGTTTCCATGCCGAAGAGCTGGATGACTTTCATACCGCTGATGGTTTCGGACAGGGTGGTATTGATTTCTGCAATCTTTATTCTCAATGTGCGAAACACGTTTCGTGCTTTCCCGGCGAACATGAAAGAGGCGAACAATACTACTGGAACGACGGCAAAGGATACCAGCGCCAGCCTCCAGCTGATACTCATCAAGACCGCCGCAATTCCGGTGAGGAGAAACAGATCCTTGAAAACAAAGGAGATCACCGAGGTGAAAAGCTCATGCATGTTCTGAACGTCGTTGGTAACCCGGGTCACCAGCCGACCGACCGGATTTTTCGTAAAAAATGATATGGACAGGGATTGAATATGTTGAAAAAGGCTCAGACGCAGATCATGCATAATCTGCTGGCCGGTATATTCCATGATCATCTGCTGAAGAAAGTTAAAACAGAAGCTCGCAAAAATGAGGATCAGGAATACGGCGGCGGCCGTTACAATACCACGGATATCGTTACTGCGGAGAAGGGAAAGGTCGCGGGATTCAATCTTGTTGAGTTCACCGAATTCAATCCTTGAAACCGACCCTTCGGTTTGAAACAGCCGGGGATATTTCTTAACGACCGTCTTGATTTCAGGATCTTCGAGATCGACGATATAAAACCTCTTTTTTTCGCCCTGTTGTTCCCCGGCATCGGTTGAGACTGTGTATTTCGCCGGCACAATGTATCGGTCGATGGCAATTTTAGTAACGTACGGCAGAGCAAGATCAAGCAGCGTGATCAGCACAACCAGCACGATGGAGCCGAAAAGCAGCATTCGGTACGGCTTGGTAAACGGAAAAAGACGCCTCAGAAGCTTTACATCGTAAGGCTTGCCCATGGAATCTTCTTCAAAGTATCCGAAATCAGTATGCATGGAGATCGAGTTCCTCTTCCAATTCCTGAAGGTGATAGGTTTTTGAATAATAGCGGTTGGTTTCCAGCAATTCTGAATGGCTGCCGGAACCTACGATTCGACCATCGACCATGGATATGATTCGATCCGCAAAACGGACCGCCGATAATCGATGGGAAACGATAAAGATGGTTCGATGTCCCGCCATTTGGCTAATGGAACGGATAATACCCGCGCCGGTTTCAACATCAACCTGACTGATGGGATCATCCAGTATCAGGATCGGCGCATCATTCAGAAATGCCCGGGCAAGAGCAATACGCTGTTTTTGGCCACCGGAGAGGATAATCCCTCTTTCCCCGACCAGCGTGTCAAATCCATCGGGAAAGGAATGAATCGTTTCATATAGAGCTGCTTTCTCCACCGCCTCCATTAATGCTTCCTCTTGGATCAGGGGATCGGCAAGAGTAATATTATCCCGGATGGTGCCTGCAAATAAAAACGGCTCCTGGGGAACATTGGAAATCAATCGTCTGAGGTCGCTGATCCGCATTTTTCTGATATCAACGGCATCGATTAAAATCCTCCCGCCGGACACATCATAAAGTCTCGGCAGGAGATTCAACAGCGTGGTTTTTCCGCTCCCCGGCGGACCGATGATCCCCAAAATTTCACCGGCTTGGATCTCGATCCGTATGTTATTGAGTACGGATCGGAGATTTCCATTATAGGAAAAGGATATGTCTTCAAATGTGATGCGTTTAAAGGTTTCTAAGGGGGTTGCAGGCGAAGCCGGCTCTATGATCTCCGGTTCGGTTTCGATAATCGTGTTGACCCGGTCCAGAGACGCCCTTCCCCGCTGAATGAGATTGGTCACCCAGCCCAGCGCCATCATGGGCCAGGCGATCAGTCTGAGGTAAATGATAAAAGCGGCAAAATCACCGGGTGTTATGGTCGCCCGGACGGCCTGCTGGCCTCCGAAATAGATGATAATGGCAAGGCTTAAATTGGTAAAAAATATCATCATGGGGAAAAAAGATCCGGTGATCCGAACCAGTCGCATATTGCTTTGAACATACGCCTTTGATTTGCCGGCAAAGAAACTTAATTCCGTCGCTTTCCGGGTATAGGCTTTAATAATACGGATGCCGGCAAACCGCTCGCGAACCGCCTCGGTCAGCTCTGAAAATTCGCCCTGAACCTCACCGTAATAGCGATGCATTTTTTTGCTGAAAAACCGTGCGCCCAAAACAATAAGCGGCATGGGAATCAAGGCATACAGGGTAAGCTTGACATTGATATACAGCATGAATCCGATGGCCGAAGCCCCGAGAACAATGGCATCCGTCAATGCAACAATACCCATCCCCATGGCCATCCGGATATGCTGGATATCGTTTGTGGCATGGGCCATCAAATCTCCGGTTTTGGTTTTATCAAAATACGACGCAGACAGGGTCTGAATATGTGAAAACAATCGGTTTCGAATCCCCTCTTCCACATTCCTTGAAAGCCCGATCAAAAAATGCCGCCACCCAAATCTAAAAACACCGATCAGCAATCCGATCCCCAGCATATATAATGCGTACATCCACAACCGTGGCAGATCGATCTGAAAAGCGGTCAGTTCATCCACAACCCATTTGATAATTCGAGGAATGAACAGTTGAAGGAAATCGACAATAATCAGGAACAGAACGCCCAAGGCCACTTCAATCCAACGATCCCGAAAGTAGGGTATGACTAAGCGCAGAGATTTCATATCTAACCATATGTATCTTTTTTCTAAAAGATTCAAGGTCTTGTTGCCATGACTTCTTTGGAACGTTGACTTTGACGGCCGCGGTTGATATTCTGTCGGGCTATGGAACCCGGTAACATTGTTGAATTTATCGACCGCCAGAAAATCATGTGTGCGGTGGTTTTGGACATAAAAAAAATGAGACTCCGGCTGCTGACAGAAAGCAACAGAGAGGTCAATGTTTCTGCCGGCCGCCTCGCTCACAAGGGAGATATGCGTCTCGACCTCTCCATGGGGCGAGACAAGCTGGTGGATGCGCTGAAAGAGACGTCATCCCGGAGAAGGGCGCTCATCAACGACATCAATATCGAAGAGCTCTGGGAAGTCTTAAATTCAGAACAGGAATGGATCGACCTGCCCACCATGACGGAGTTCTGCTTTCCTGACAGCCCGGGTCGTGATCATGAAGCAGCCGTGATCCGTGCGTTTTTTCATGATCGGCAATACTTTAAATTCAACCTGGACCGATTTTTTCCGAACTCGGAAGCGCAGATGGAAAAGCTCAAGAATCAGGTCAATGAGAATGAGCGGATAAATCGAATTGTCGAAAAAGGAGGCGCTTGGCTTAAATCGGTCATAAACTCTGAAAATCCCGTTCCGCCCGAAAAACATCGAGAAACCATTGAAATCTTAAAGTCCTATCACCTTTTCGAAAAAGAAAGTCCCCATTATGAATTGAGCCGCCAAATCCTTGCAAAGGCAGAAATTACCAATACCGATGCTGTGTTGAAACTGCTGGTGAAACTGGGAGTCTGGGATGAAGACGAAAATCTGGATCTTTTGGTCCTCGATATTCCCCAGGAGTTTTCCCAGGAAGCGGCTGCACGGGTGGCGGAGCTGATTCAATCCAGCCCCGGCATATCCATACAGGAAGAACGGAAGGATTTCACCCAGCTCCCCTTAATCACCATCGACGGCCAGGCCACCCTTGATTTTGATGATGCCCTCAGCATTCAAACGGATAAAGGCTATCACATTGTGGGTATCCATATCGCCGACGTCGGCCATTATGTAAAAAAGGGTGACCCGGTTGATCAGGCGGCCATTGAAAGGGCGAGTTCCATCTATATGCCGGATCGAAAAATCCCCATGATCCCTCCCTTTTTTGCGGAAGACCTATGCAGTTTAAAGGCCGGAAAAAACCGGCCGGCCATCAGCGTGATGGCACGGGTAACACCCGCGGCGGAAATTGTGGACTTTGAAATTATACCCAGTATTGTCAAAGTGAAACATCAGCTGACGTATTTCGATGCAAACCAGATGGTGGATGAAGACCACGGAATCAGGGCCCTTTTTGAGCTTGCAAAAAATTTCCAGCAAAAACGTTTGGATCGGGGGGCGGTTCAGATTACGTTGCCCGAAATTAATGTATGGATCGATGAGGACGGTTCAATCAACGTTTCCAAAACCAACCGGGAAAGTCCCGGACGGCTGTTGGTCGCTGAACTGATGATAATGGCGAACTGGCTCATGGCAAGGTATCTCTCATTAAAGGGAATCCCCGCAATATTTCGAACTCAGGCCGCACCCAAGGAACGATTGTTCCGGAATAATGAAGGCACCCTTTTTCAAAACTGGATGCAGCGAAAACATCTCAATCGGTTTATATTGAGTCCTGAGCCGGAATCTCATTCCGGACTCGGGCTCGAAGCGTATGTAACGGCCAGCTCGCCCATCCGAAAATTCTTTGACCTTGCCACCCAAAGACAGTTGCGGGCCGGTTTGGGACTTGAACCACCCTACAACTCAAATGAGATAGAGCATATCATACAGACACTCGGACAACCCATGAGTGCGGTGTCGCGCATGCAGTACCAGCGTCACCGGTACTGGCTGTTGAAGTACCTGGAAGATAAGGTCGGGGAGAAGGAAGAAGCCATTGTCCTCTCTAAAAGAAGAAACAACTACTACGTCCTGCTCACCGGATACATGTTGGAATGCGCTCTCCCGGTATCTATGGGAGCCGAAATAAGACCTGAAGATATCGTTCAAGTCACCATACAAAGAGTGGATGCACGGAAAGATATTTTAACCGTATTTTTAAGTTGAGGAGTTAAAAAATGGAGAAAGAAAAACTTACCCCCGGAAATTTAATGGAGCTATCCGGCGGATACTGGAAAACCTGCGCCCTGCATGCCGCGGTCAAGCTTGATGTGTTTACCATAATCGCAGATGCGCAAATGGCCGGGGAAAAGGTGGCCCAAAGAGCAGATGCCGATGCCCGGGCGATGGCCATGCTCCTGAATGCATTGGTTGCCATGGATCTTCTGATCAAGACCGGCGATCATTTTACCAATACTGAAATTGCCCGGAATTTTCTATCAAAAGATTCCCCGAAATATCTCGGACACATCATACAGCACCACCAACAGTTAATGGGATCATGGGCCCGGTTGGACGAAGGGGTTAAAACCGGCCGGCCGATCCGGGAACGGGCTTCAAAAACAGACGACAGCTGGCGGGAACACTTCCTCATGGGAATGTTCAATATTGCCATGCAGCAGGCCCCTAAGATCGTCACCGAAGTGGATCTCTCTGAAAAGAAACACCTCCTCGATTTAGGCGGGGGACCCGGCACCTATGCCATACACTTCTGCAAACAGCATCCTCAGCTGAAAGCCACGGTTTATGATCTCCCTACAACGCGTCCCTTTGCGGAAAAAACCATCGGAAAATTCGGTCTTGCGGAAAGGATCGATTTTAAGGATGTCGATTTTATCGAAGAAGGAATCGAAGGGGTATTCGATGCCGCCTGGCTTTCCCACATCCTGCACGGCGAGCGTCCTGATGACTGCAAACAGATCATCCGGAAAGCCGTTTCGGCCATGGAACCCGGCGGAATCATCATTATCCATGAATTTATCTTAAACAACAGCATGGACGGCCCTCTTTTTCCCGCACTATTTTCTTTGAATATGCTGCTGGGCACGGACGGGGGGCAAGCGTATTCAGAGCAGCAGATTTCAGATATGCTGTCGAGTGCGGGCGTTCATGACATTAGACGAATCCCCATTGAATCCCCCAACGACTCGGGAATCATGGTGGGGACTGTTAATTGATTATCCTGGTTATGCAGTTTACTCAAGTACTCATTTATTCGGATCTATGAAATATATCCTGAGACGATGTTATGGTTTCAGGTGTCAGGTGTCGGGGAGCGTCGTCACTTGAGAACTGAACCCACCGGAGGCGGGCAAGCACTGAAACCTGACACCTGAACACTTAAAGACACAACAATGATTATTCAATTTCAGAGGCCAACATCCGTGTTGATTGGAGTATAGTGGGTAACCAGATTGATTATTTATGGAAAAAAGAGAACGCAACGCTTTAGATAAGGGTAGGGTAACGGTACCCCCCGAACACTGGTCGGATCTGAAAACCATGAGCAGGGAGAAGTTGTGTGTAAATACCGGCGCCGAAATGGATGGGTCCAAAGGCTTCTTTCTGCGTTTTTTAAACAAAGATCTCCTGGTGGATATGGAGGCAAATACGATCTTGCAGGTGGAAGGTGATCGTCGGAAAGAAGCAAACAACCCGCTTCTGGAATTGATCGCACTGGTATATCTCCTCAAAGCCACGGAAAAAACCATTATCGGCGAACTCAT